>NZ_BAAHAR010000008.1:0-152019 GCF_054777395.1 Nocardiopsis oceani | reverse complement strand
CCGCCGACCCGCCGTCGCAGCGAAGCGGGTCAAGGTGGAGCGCCCTCGACAGCGCGCCAGCGCTTCGACGGCGACGACCTTGACGCGCGCAGCGGAGACGGCCACCATCAAGCGGCAGGAAACGGGGAAACCACCCGCACCCAACAACAAACCCCAGCCCACGCGGACTCCCCACCCGCGCGGCAAGCGGCCCATCCCAAGGACAGGGGAACCCAACACCCATTGTCAGTAGGCTCTGAGCGCTCCCCTTCATTGTTCTGCCACCACCCTGGTGATCGACTACCACATCGCCCTATAATGACTAAATAAACGAATCTAGTCATTAAGGACATATGTATGGCCCGCCCCAGCGTGGACACCGAGGTCATCCTCGACGCGGCCGCCGAAGTCCTCTCGGAGCACGGCTCGAAGCGCACCACCATGGACGACATCTCGGCACGCGCGGGGGTCGCCAAGGGCGTCCTCTACCTGCGCTTCGACAGCAAGGAGACCCTGTCGCGTGCCGTGATCGCCCGCGAGCTGGGGCTGGCTCTGGCCACTACCCGGTCCGAGGTGGCCGCCGACCCGCACGGCGGCCTGCTGTCCCGGCTCTTCGTCCACTCCCTGACAGCCCTGTACACCCGGCCCTTGCTACGCGCGCTGTACAAGGGGGCCGTCCGGACGGGGCGGCGTCCCGACGACCAGACGGCCCTGTACCGGTCCCGACTGCCGGTCAGCGCGGACTTCGTCCGGCGGATGCAGGACGCGGGCATGGTCCGGGCCGACCTGGACCCCGAGACCCTGGCCGCCAACCTGGCGGTCTGGAACGTGGGCCTGGTCCAGACCGCGCCGCACGAGGACCTCGACGCGCTCATCCTGGGGATGGGCGAAATGGTCGCGCGCGCCGCCGACACCGACGTAACCGACACCACACCCGGCAAGGAGTGCTTCGTGCGCCTCGCCGACGACCTCGAAGCACTCTGGAGCCGGCCATGACCTTCCTCCCGCCGAACGCCCGTACCGAGTTCCTCGACATGGACGGGGGCCGGGTGCGTGTCCTGCGCAGCGGCCCAGACCAGGCTCCGCCGTTCCTGATGGTGCACGGCGGCAGCAACGACAACGCCGCGATCTCGTGGTTCCGGATGTTCGAGGAGTTCGGTTCCGACCACCGGGTGATCGCGCCCGAGCTGCCCGGGTTCGGCAGCACGGTGGGCATCGATCCCCTGGGCGGTCCGGCGGCCCAGGCCGACTTCCTCGCCCGGGTCCTCGCCGAACTCGGGGTGGCCCGGGCCGTGGTCGCGGGCGTGTCCATGGGCGGTGACGTGGTGCTGAACCTGGCGTTGCGCCACCCAGACCTGATCGAAGGGCTGGTACTGATCGCCCCCGGCGGGCTGGTGGAGCGCATAGGGAACCGGTTCACGCACAAGGCCGCCTGGTGGTCCGCGCGGCTGCCCGACGCACTCCTGGTTCCCATGGCGGCCCTGGCCAACCGGTTCGTCGGGGCGGCGCTGCGCGCGGTGGTGCACGACGTGTCGACCATGCCGCCCGAGGTGGTGGCGGAATTCCGCCGCGAGGCCCTCCGGCACGGCCCCTCCCGGGGTTACATGCGCTACAACCAGGCCACCCTCGGCCCACGCGGGATGCGCAACAACCTGCTGCCCGTAGTCTCGGAGATCTCGGCCCCCACACTCTTCTTCCACGGTGAACTGGACCCGATGGTGCCGCCGGAGGGGTCGCGGCGGGCGGCGGAGCAGATGCCGAACGCCCGGCTGGTTATGGTCCCCGAATGCGGGCATTGGGCCCAATTGGAGGCACACGACCGGTTCGTGGACGAGGCCCGGGCCTTCCTGGCCACTATCCGCGGCTAACCACGGGGGCCGCGGCTGCACCCGTGGTGCACTCCCTCCCAGGGAGCCCTCTCCCCCGGCCCCTCGCCGGACGGGCCCCTTACCGGAACGGGGAACGTACGGCCGGAGCACGGGCTGGGAGCCGCCCGGCCAGGCCCGTCATGCTGAGCCGGTTGAGCGCCCTGGAGGCGGCCACGATACGCCGGGTGGGACGGCGCCGGGCGCGGTCGTAGCGGATCAGGGCCCTCGGGACGGTGGGCTCCCCGTTGAGTGCGTCGGCCAGTGCCACCGCGTCCACCACGGACTCACAAGCGCCCCGACCCAGGTTAGGCGCCATGGCGTGGGCGGCGTCGCCGATGAGCGCGTGGCGCCCTCGGACGTAGGGGCCAAGCGCCGGCAGGTCGTAGAGGGCCCGCCGGTCCACCCCATGGACCTCCAGCCCCGACAGGACCCGGGCGACCTCCGCGTGCCAGCCGCCGAACTCCCTCCGCAGCACCTTCGCGTGGGCGGTGACGTCCCGTGCCGCACGCTCGTCCTCGGTGAGCAGTCGCGCGTCGAGGGCCGCGTACCAGTTGGTGGTGTGCGCGTCGAGCGGGGTGACCCCGAAGATCCGTCGCCCTCCCCAGGTCTCGGTGACCCGCTCGACGCGGCCGGGAAGGGTCCCCCGGTAGGCGATCGACCCGAGGGGGCGGGGCGGCCGGGCGCGGGAGAACGCGGTGCGGCGGACAAGGCTGTGGATGCCGTCGGCGCCCACGATCACGTCGAACCGCTTCCCCGGGGCGAGGTCGGACACGGTGACGGGCGTGTTCCAGCGGACGAGGCCGTCGGGCACCCCTTCCACGAGGATCCGGAGCAGTTCCGACCTGGAGACCAGGTGGGCCCCGTCACCGGTGCCCGTACGCAGGAGGGCCCTGCCGTCCGGCCGGAGCAGGGCGGCCTCCGCCCGGTGTTCGGCCTGCTCGCGCACGGCCTCCCCCAGGCCGAGGCGGTCGAGGGCGGCCAAGGCGCTGGGCCACACACCGAGTGCCCCGCCGATATCGGGTGGCCCGGCCAGCCGTTCGCGTACGTCGACCTCCCAGCCACCGCGCAGCAGCCCCCGGGCGACGGTGAGACCCGCGATGCCGCCGCCCACCACCAGTGCTCTTCCGTTCATGCCCACCAGACTACTACGATCATAGTAAATCGCCACTATGAATATAGTGAACGGATGTCCCGAACCAAGGCCCGAGCCGTCGACGCGGCCATCGAACTCCTGGGGACCCGCGGCCTCCACGCCCTGACCCACGGCAAGGTCGATGCCGCCGCCGGGCTCCCCAAAGGATCGGCGTCCAACCACTTCCGTACCAGGGACGCACTGGTCAGCGGGGCCGTGGAACGCTTGGAGGAGCTCGACCGGCAGGACTGGGCCCGGCTCTACGACGCCACCGTGGCTTCGGTCGACCACCTCGCGGACGCCGTCGCCGGGTTCGTCACCGCCATGACCACCACCGACCGGGTCCGGACCGTCGCCCGCTACACCCTGGCCATGGAGGCGGCGCACAACCCCGAGGTGCGCGCCGCACTCAACCGGGGCCACGACCGCATCCGCGAGTGGAGCGCCCCGATCCTGGCCGGCCTCGGTGCCCCCGCCCCGGAGGCGGCCGCACGGACCCTGCTCGCCTACGCGGACGGGCTCATCATGCACGCGCTCACGCGGCCCGAGGTCGTCGAGCCGCGTGAGCAGTACGTCCGTGTCATCCGGGCCTGTGTGGAGCCCTGAGTCCGCGCCCCTGCACGGCCCCGGCCCTCAGCCCTTCACCGCGCCCGAGGTCAGCCCCGCGACGATCCTCCGCTGCAACACCAGCGCGAAGATGATCAGCGGGATCGAGACCAGCACCGAGGCAGCCATGACCTGTCCGATCGGGTTCTCGTAACCGACCCGCTCGAAGGTGCCGACGAACACCGGCACCGTCTGCACGTTGAGGTCGCGGGGGGCGAACGAGAAGGCCAGCAGGAACTCGTTGGTGGAGTACACGAAGGTCAGGATGGCCGCGGCTCCCACACCCGGTGCCGCCAGCGGGGCCACCACCCGCAGGAAGGCCTGGAACGGCGTCGCCCCGTCCACCTTCGCGGACTCCTCGATCTCCTTCGGGATCCCCGCGAAGAACGTGGCGAGGATGAAGATCGACAGCGGCAGGGTCAGCGCCACGTACGGGATGATCATGCCCGCGTAGGAGTTGAGCAGGTTGATCCCGGTCAGCTCATTGAGCTGCAGGTACATCCGGTACAGAGGGTTGACCAGCGCCACCGGCGGGAACAGCGTCGCCACCAGGGTGGCGGCGAGCAGCGCGAACTTCCCGGCCAGCGGCAGCCTCGCCAGCGCGTACCCGGCCAGTGCCGCCACGGGGATACAGATCAGCGTGGTCACCGACGCCACGATCAGCGAGTTGCGCAGCGCGAAGTGGAAGCCCTGGTTGACGACCTCCTCGTAGTTGCCGAAGCTGAACGGCCCCTGGAAGATGTTCGGGTCGGTCAGTGCCACCGAGCCCGTGCGCAGGCTGGTCATGCCCATCCACAGGAACGGGAACAGGCACCAGCCCAGGACCAGGAACAACCCCAGCAGCTTGAGCGCGTAGATCACGAACGGTGGCGTCTTGGGCTTGGGCGTGTGCGCCCGCCGGACGGCGGCCCGGCTCTCCTGGGTGGTCATCGCCTCTCCTTCTGCCCCGCGTCGCCGACCATGTGTCGGCCCAGTCGGCTGATGAAGGCCAGCCCGACCAGCATGACGATGACGAACGTGACCGTGGACAGCGCGTTCGCGTAGCCCAGATCCGGCTCGGCGACCAGGAACCGCTGGGCGTACACCGACAGGGTGGCCAGCGAGTTCGAGTACCCGGCGAACACGTAGGCGAAGTCGAACATCCGCAGTGCGTCCACCGTGCGGAACAGCAGCGCGACGACGATCGCCGGTCGCAGCAGCGGCAGCGTGATCAACCAGAACCGCTGGACCGCGTTGGCCCCGTCGACCTTGGCCGCCTCGTAGTAGTCCCTCGGAATGGTCTGGAGCCCGGCCAGGAGCAGCAGGGCCACGAACGGGGCGGTCTTCCACACGTCCGCGCTGATGATGCCGACCATGGACCAGGCCGGGTCCCGCAGCCAGTTGATGTCCGTGCCCAGGACCGCGTTCACGAAGCCGGGGTTGTGGTCGAACATGTACCGCCACACCTGAGCCGCGACCGCCGTAGGGATGACCCACGGCACCAGGATGACCGCTCGGGTCAGGCCCCGGCCGATGAAGACCTGGTGCATGATCAGCGCGAACGCCATGCCGATCACGAACTCCAGGGACACCGACGCCACGGTGAAGATCAGCGTGTTCTGGGCGGCGTTCCAGAAGCTGGGGTCGGTCAGCGCCCTTGCGTAGTTGTCGCCTCCGATGAAGTCCTGCTGGAATCCCCGGATGTTGTACAGGCTCATCCCGACGGCGTAGAACACCGGGAAGAGCGCGATCAGGGCCATGAAGGCGAGCGACGGGGCGAGGAAGATCCGCCCCATCGCCCGCTCGCCCAGGACCTGTGCTCGTATGCGTGTGCTGACTTTCCGGTCAGTACTGCTCGATCGGGCCATCGCGGCGCTAGTCCTGTTCGAGCGCGTCGCCCGCCGCGGTGTCCACCGCGTCCAACGCGCTGTCGGCGTCCTCCTGCCCCAGGAAGGCCGGGTGCAGGTTGTCCTGCATCGACAGGGACAGCGAGTTGTACCCCGGGACCGGCGGCCGCGCGTCGGCGTCCTCGAGGATCTCACCGAGCAGCTCGAAGTTGGGGTCCTCGGCGTCGTCGTAGGCGCTGAGCATGGTCGGCGGGAGGCTGTGGCTCGCGAGGATGGCCTGTGCCTCCTCGTCGGTGGCGGCCCACTGCACGAACTCGGTGGCCAGGTCCTGGTTCTCGCTCAGGGTGCTGACGGCGTTGTTGAGTCCGCCCAGGGCGCTGGTGGTGCCCTCACCGGTGAAGGTCGGGAGCGGGGCGACGTCGAAGTCACCCGCGACCTCGGTCTCCTCTTCCTCCTCCTCGCCTTCCAGGAGCGGGACGGCGTAGGGCCAGTTGCGCATGTACACGGCCTCGCCCGACTGGAACAGGGCGCGGGCGTCGTCCTCGACCATGGAGTCGTAGCCCTCGGCGAAGAAGCCGGCCTCCTGGGCTTCGGTCATGAAGTCCAGGGCGGTCTCCGCCGCGTCGCCCTCCAGGAAGGTGGAGTTCTCCTGCCCCTCGTCGAAGAGCTCGCCGCCCGCGGACCAGAACATCTCCAGGTAGGAGACGACGAAGCCCTCGTACTGGTCGCCCTGGCCGACGAAGGGCGAGATGCCCTCCTCTTCGGCCGCCTCCATGCCGGTCTCGTAGAGCTCGTCCCAGGTTGTGGGGGGCTCGTCGATGAGGTCGGTGCGGTAGTAGAGGAAGCCGCCGTTGGAGGAGTAGGGCAGAGCGTAGAGCTCCTGCTGCCATTGGGAGCTGTCGATGGCCCCCTCGAGGCTGATCCCCTCGACCTCCGGGCGCAGGTCCTCCAGGCTCTCGATGTAGCCGGCGTCGGCGAACTCGCCGGTCCAGATGACGTCGAGGCCGAGGACGTCGAACTCTCCGGCCTGGGTCTGCAGGTCCTGGAACATCGCCTGGCGCTGCTCGTCGGCGGTGGGCGCCAGGAAGAAGACCTCGACCTCCTGGTCTGGGTTGTTCTCGTTCCACAGGGTGGCGACGTCCTCGTGGATCTGGCGGTCCGCGCCGGTGACCGCCCAGACGAACTGGGGGTCGTCGGCCAGCCCCGCGCTCTCACCCTCGGCTTCGCCCTCGGTTTCCTCGGTCGGGGGTTCGCCGCACGCGCTGAGGGTCAGGACCAGGGCGGCGATCGCAGCACCGCCCGCCCGCCATGAGTGCCTCCGGTGCCATGAAAGTTCCGGCATGACTCTCTCCTTTCGCGCCCGTTACAGGGGGTGGGAGCGCGGCTTCGAGGTGTCTGTAGGCCTCCCCCAGGGTGTTTGAAAACGATGCCACCGCCAATGTGACGTAGTCAACAGAGATACTCGCGTCAACTGCATAACGCAGGCAAAAGAAGGCCTGAGCAGAGGCAAATCTGGTGAAAACGTTGCCATGTCACAGGTCACACTCCTACCGTGGACGGCATGTCCAGTCGTCCCCCGAGCATGCGTGACGTCGCACGGCGCGCCGGGGTCTCCCTGTCCACGGTCTCCCGGGTCATGCGCGGTGCCCCCGGGGTGGCGCCCACGGTTCGCGAACGCGTGCGCGACGCGGCGGACGAGCTCTCCTACGTGGTGTCGCGCAATGCCTCGGGACTGGTCACGGGACGCACCGGCCGGGTCGCGGTCGTGGTGCCCTTCCTCCAGCCGTGGTTCTTCGGCTCCGTGCTGGCGGGGATCAGCGACGTCCTGCGCCCCTCCGGGCTGGACATGCTCGTCTACAAGGTCGGCGACCTCCGGGCCCGGCCCGGCTGGACCCGCACCCTGCCCTTGCGCCGCAACTGCGACGCCGTGGTCACCGTGTCCATGGACCTGTCGGAGGAGGAGTGCCGGCGCCTGGACGACGTCGGCGTGCCACTGGTCCTCACCGGCCAGCGCGTACCGGGACGTGCCAGCGTGTTCATCGACGACCACAACGGCGCGGTCGGGGCCACACGCCACCTGCTGAATCTCGGGCACACCCGGATCGCCTATATCGGTTCGCAGGGCGAATCCTGGTACAGCGCGAGCTCGAGGGACCGGCTGCGGGGATACCAAGCGGCCATGGACGAGGCCGGGCTCACCCCCTGGAGTGTTGTCAAGGCGCCCGGGCACGAGGGAGGTGAGCACGCCATGGGTGAGCTGCTCTCCGACCTGGACCCGCCCACCGCCGTGCTCGCCGAGTTCGACGACATCGCCATGGGGGCCCACCGAACGCTGCGCCGATCGGGGATCAGCGTCCCCGACGCGATCTCCCTCATGGGGTTCGACAACCACGAGGGGGCCGCCATGCTCGACCTCACCACGGTCGACCAGTCCCCTTGCCGTATCGGTTCCGCGGCGGGCGAGCTCGCGGTCGAGGTCGTGGACGGGACGCGTCCGCTGGACACCCACGTGGAGATGCCCACCCAGATCATCCCCCGCCAGACCACCTCCGCCCCGAGAAGCACCCAGGGGCTGTCCTGACTCAACCGACGAGGGAGCTGAACATGCGGCCATGGTGGCGCGACGCCGTCCTGTACCAGGTCTATCCGCGCAGTCTCGCCGACGCCGACGGCGACGGGGTCGGCGACATCCCGGGAATCACCTCCCGGCTGGACCACATCGCGTCCTTGGGCGCCGACGGGCTCTGGCTCTCGCCGTTCTACCCCTCGCCCTGGGCGGACGGCGGCTACGACGTGGCCGACTTCCGCGGGGTGGACCCGGCCCTGGGCACGCTCACGGACTTCGACGCCATGGTCGCGGCCGCGCACGCGCGCGACCTCCGGGTGATGATCGACATCGTCCCCAACCACACCTCCGAAGCACACCCGTGGTTCCGTGCGGCGCTGGCCTCCCCCGACGCCCCCGAGCGGGACCTGTACGTGTTCCGGGAGGGGCGCGGGCAGGAGGGTGAACTCCCACCGACCAACTGGTGGTCGACCTTCGGCGGACCGGCCTGGACCCGGGTCCCGGACGGCCTTTGGTACCTGCACATGTTCGCCCCCGAGCAGCCCGATCTGAACTGGGACCATCCGCGCGTCCGCGAGGAGTTCCGGGACATCCTGCGGTTCTGGAGTGACCGGGGCGTGGACGGCTTCCGGATCGACGTGGCGTACGCGCTGGTCAAGGACTTGGATCCGCTGCGTGACCTGGTGCTGGTGGACGGCGGACGGTTCGACGACCTCAGCGCCAACCCGGACCACCCCTACCTGGACCGGCCCGAGGTGCACGAGGTGTACCGGGACTGGAACCGGGTGCTGTCCGCCTACGACCCGCCGCGCGCCACCGTGGCCGAGGTCTGGCTGCCCAGCGAACGGCGGGTGCGGTACACGCGGCCCGGCGAGCTCGACCAGGCGTTCAACTTCGAGTTCCTGGCAGCCCCCTGGGACGCGGAGGCCCACCGGAGGATCATCGAGTCCTCCCTCTCGGACGCCGTCCGGGTGGGCACGGTGCCCACGTGGGTGACCGGCAACCACGACGTCGTCCGCAAGCCCTCCCTGCTGGGGCTTCCCGCGGGGACCGACCCCCGCGCCTGGCTGCTCTCTGACGGCCGGGAACCGGAGCCGGACCCCGAACTCGGCCGGGACCGCGCACGGGCACTCGCCCTCCTCGAACTGGCGCTGCCGGGCTCGGCGTACGTGTACCAGGGCGAGGAGCTGGGGCTGCCAGAGGTGGCGGACCTTCCCTCGGAGGCGTTGGAGGATCCGCGCTGGCGGGGCAGCGGCCACACCGACAAGGGCCGGGACGGGTGCCGGGTCCCCCTCCCCTGGACCAGGGAGGGCCCGTCGTTCGGTTTCGGGAGCAACGGGGCATGGCTGCCCCAGCCCTCCTGGTGGGGTGAGTACTCGGTGGAGGCGCAGGAGGACGATCCCGACTCAACTCTGTGGCTGTACCGGAACGCCCTGCGGGTACGCGGGCGTTTCGCCGCCGACGAGACCCTGGTGTGGAACGACCACCTGAACCGTGGCCCGGTGCTGGCCTTCTACCGCGCCGACGTGTTGGTCGTGGTGAACACGGGCCCGGACCCGGTCCCGCTCCCCCGGGGCGAGGTGCTGCTGGCCAGCGCCGAGGTGGACGGGATGGCGCTCCCCGGCGATACCACCGTCTGGCTGGGCGACGCGATGTAGATCGGGCCCCGACCGCCCCGGGGCTCCCTCCCGACAAAAAATAATGCTGTATTATTTTTTTATGGCTACACACAGAGACGAGGAGAGCCGCCGCCACCAAGTCGGCGAAGCGCTTCTCCTGGTCATCAGCGAGCACGGTTTGGAAGGCACCACCCTGCGACAGGTCGCCGCGACGGCGGGGGTCTCCGTCGGGCTGGTCCAGCGCTACTTCCACACCAAGGCCGAGCTACTTACCTTCGGCATCGAGTACGTCACCCAGCGCACCATGGAGCGGATCTACTCGGCCCCGGACACACCACCGTTCCGCGCTCGCCTCCAGCGGATCATCGAGGAGCTGCTGCCCTTGGACGAGGACCGCGGACAAGAGGTCCGCGTGTGGCTGGCCTTCGCCCACTCGTCCATGTCCAACCCCGAACAGGCCCGGATCCACCACGACATGGTCGAGCAGAGCCTGGACTGGGTCCGTGCGGCGTTCCGCGGTGCACAGCACAGCGGCGAACTCTCCGCTGACATGGACATCGATACCGCCGCCGCCTCGATGATCGCCTTCGTCAACGGGCTCTCCCTGCACGGCGTCACCGACCCCGACCGCTTCGGACCCGACGTACTCCGCGCGGCGATCGCCGCCCAGCTCGACCTCCTCTGCTTGGAGGCCCGGCCATGACCTTCGGACTACTGACCGCTCTGGTCGGGCTCGCGCTGCTGGACAGCACCGCGTTCGGCACCCTCCTGATTCCCCTGTGGCTGCTCATGGCTCCGGGCAAGGTACGGGTCGGCCGGATGGCCGTATACCTGGGCACCGTCGTGGCCTTCTACTTCGTGGCGGGCCTGGCGATCGCAGCCGGGGCGGACATGCTCGTCGACGCGGTCCGCGACACCTTCGCGCAGATCCCGGACGCGGTACTGCTCTCCCTCCAGCTGGCCGCCGGCGCCGCCCTCGTCGTCGCGGGCATCTGGTGGGGTGTGCGGTCCGGCAAGCGGGCGGAGGACACCGGCCCAGGAAGACTGCAGCGCTGGCGCGACCGCGCGATGACCGGAGCGGGCGGCAACGGCAACGGCAGTGTCATGAAGCTCGCCCTGATCGCGGTGGGACTGGAAGCCGCGACGATGCTGCCCTACCTCGTCTCCATCGGCCTGCTAGTCAACGCACAGTTGGGGATCGTGGGCTACGCGGGCTGGCTCGGCCTGTACAACCTGATCATGGTCCTGCCCGCGGCCCTCATCACCCTGGCCCGGCTGTTCTGGCACCGCCGCCTGGACCCGGTGCTCCACCGGTTGAACAACTACCTGGCCAAGAGCAGCTCGTCGGCCGTGGTGTGGATCCTGGTGATCCTGGGTGGCGGCCTCGCCGCACACGCCGGGTACGCGCTGGTTACCGGCTAGCCTCGGCGGTCCAGAGCGGCCGCGCACCTCCTGGCCTGGGCACGGAAGGCCTCGGCGAGTTCGGGCGGACCGCTGACCAGGGTGAAGTCGGCGTTGACCGACGTGATCATCCAGACCAGGTCGTAAGGGCTCTCACCACCCAGGTGGAACAGGCAGCTGTGGGGGCCGACCGCCTCCAGCACACCCATCCCGGGCCAGATCCGGTCGGCGACCGCCTCGACGGGTTCATGGAGCCGGACCACAGCCCGGTAGTCCCAGGTGGCCGAGGACAGCTGGTGGGAGACGTAGCGGGCAGCGTCACCGTAGGGCGGCTCGCTCGGGGTGAACCGCGGACCGGTGGGGGTCCGCTGGGTGAGCCGGTCCACGCGGAAGGTGCGCCAGTCGTCACGGTCGACGTCGAAGGCGACCAGGTACCAGCGCCGCCCGAAGCTGACCAGGCTGTGCGGCTCGACGCTCCGGACCGAGTCACCTCCGCGCGGACTGGCGTAGTCGAAGCGCAGCCGCTCGTGCCGACGGCAGGCTTCGGCGACCGCCATCAGGGTCTCGTAGGAGACCGCGGGCCCGGGTTCGGCACCGGCCCGCGACGTGGCACCGTGCAACGTGGTCACCCGCTGCCGCAGCCGCGAGGGCAGCACTTGTTCCAGCTTGCCCAGAGCACGCAGCGAAGCCTCTTCACCGCCGCTGACCGAACCGTCGGCGGCGGTGCGCAACCCGACGACCACGGCCACGGCCTCCTCGTCGTCGAGCAGGAGGGGCGGCATGGCGCTCCCCCGCCCCAACCGGTATCCGGCCGTGCCCTGGGTGGCGTGCACCGGGTAACCGAGTTCGCGCAGGCGGTCCACGTCCCTGCGGACGGTGCGGGTGGTGACGTCGAGGCGGGCGGCCAGATCGGCGCCGGACCAGTCCCGGTGGTTCTGGAGCAGCGACAGCAGAGCGAGCAGCCGGGCAGAGGTCTCAGCCATCTTTCTGATTCTGCCACCGGCTTAGGAACGAACCTGACCTAAGTGCTCTCTAGCGTGGAGTCATGCCGAACTCACAGCAGAACATCCGTCCCTTCCACATCGACATTCCCAAGGAGCAGCTGGTCGACCTGGAGGCCCGGCTGGCCAACACTCGCTGGCCGGACCAGGTGCCGGGGGCGGGCTGGGACCGCGGGGTCCCGGTGGACTACCTGCGGGAGCTCGCCGAGCACTGGCGCACCACCTACGACTGGCGGGCCCAAGAAGCGGAGCTCAACCGGTACCCCCAGTTCACCACCGCGGTAGACGGCCAGCACGTCCACTTCCTCCATGTGCGCTCACCGGAGCCGGACGCCACCCCACTGATGCTCCTGCACGGCTGGCCGGGCGCGGTCACGGACTTCCTGGACGTCATAGGCCCGCTCACCGACCCCCGCGCCCGCGGCGGCGACCCCGCGGACGCGTTCCACCTGGTGATCCCGTCGCTGCCGGGGTTCGGCTTCTCCACCCCGCTGGCCGGTCCGGGTATGGGGTCGAACCGGATGGCCGGGGTGTTCGTGGAGCTGATGGCCCGGCTCGGCTACGAGCGCTACGGGGTCCAGGGCTACGACACGGGTGCCTGGGTCGCCCCGGAGTTGGGCAAGCAGGCGCCCGAGAACGTGGTCGGGGTACACCTCAACGCGATGATCACCTTCCCCTACACCGACGAGGAGGAGAAAGCCCTCGAAGGGGCGGACCGCCGCCGCTGGGATTCGATGCAGGACTTCAACGACGGGTACCTGCAGTGCAACTCCAAGCGGCCGCAGACCGTCGCCTACGGTCTGCACGACTCCCCTGTCGGCCAGCTCGCCTGGATCGTGGAGAAGTTCAAGGAGCTGTCCATGCCCGAGGAGGGGCTGCCCGAGGAAAGCCTGGACCGCGACCGGATGCTCACGTGCGTCTCCATCTACTGGCTCACCGGCACCGCGGGATCCGCCGCCCAGATCTACTACGAGGAGATCTCTGCCAACGACTGGAGCGACGGGGTCGCAGAGGCCTGGGGTGAGAACTCTGGCGGTTGGACCCCGGAGCGCGGACCGGTACCGACCGGAGTCCTGCTCTCCGCACACGACGTGACGGTCCGCCCCTGGGCCGAACGGGACCACAACATCGTGCGGTGGACCGAACTCGGTGAGGGAGGCCACTTCCTGGCCATGGAGAAACCGGACCTGCTCGTCAAGGACATCCGCGCGTTCTTCCGAGCCCTCCGCTAACGCCCGGAACGCCGCCCAGCTACCCCGACCACGAGCGAGCCGCCGCGGTGAGCGCGAGCAGGAGCGGCGAGGTGCGCGAGCGCCAACGAGCGCACACCGGGGGGCTCGGGGGTCGCCCCCGAAAACAGGAACGGCCCGCGGGGAAGGTTGCGAAGCAACCGACCACGCGGGCCGACTCGTGGAGCTATGGGGATTCGAACCCCAGACCTCCTCCATGCCATGGAGGCGCGCTACCAACTGCGCCATAGCCCCGTGTGGGAGTCGTGTGGGCTGGTGTGCCCTTCCGACTCCCTGAACCATAGCGGAATCCGGGCTGTTCGTCGAAACGGATTTCAGGTGTCGTCGCTGAGCACCACTGGTTCGGGGAGGCTGGCGGCGTTGTGCTCCATGAGCCGCCAGGTCTCTCCGCGAGCTTGGAGCACGGACCAGCAGCAGTTGCTCAACGGCCCGAGGAGCTCGCGGCGTTCGTCGGGAACACCGATCATGCGGGAGATCCCGACGCGCAGTGCGGCTCCGTGGCTGACCACGACGAGGAGGCCGCCGGGCGGAGTCTTCTCCAACCCTCGTTCGACGGCCGCTGTCATACGGTCGCCGACCTCGGCGATGTCCTCGCCGTCGGGGATGTCCATACGCGGGTGCAGGGTGGGCCAGCGTTCGGCGAGCTCCGTGGCGGTGTAGCCCTCCCAGGAGCCGCCGAAGCGTTCGCGCAGCCCCTTGTCGAACTCCACCGGGACCCCGGAGGAACGTCCGAGGTACCCGGCGGTGTCGGCGGCCCGTTTGAGGTCGGACGCGATGACCACGTCGGGGCTGAGAGTGGCGAGCAGTCGGCCGGCCCGTTCGGCTTGGGCATGGCCGACCTGGTCGAGGTCGATGTCGGTCTGTCCCTGGAAGCGCTTCTCGACGTTCCAGGCCGTGCGTCCGTGCCGCCAGAACAGCACACGCGGGGCGTCACTCACGTGGTGTGTCTCTCGAGTTCGGCGACCTGGACGGCCGCGAGTGGTTACTGCTCGTCCAGCGGGGTGCGCTCAGCACCGCGGGCGCCTTCGGGCAGCTCGATCTCGGGGCAGTCCTTCCAGAGGCGCTCGAGGCCGTAGTAGCCGCGCTCCTCCTCGTGCTGGATGTGCACGACGATATCGGCGTAGTCCAGAAGAACCCACCGTCCGTCACGTTCGCCCTCGCGGCGGACGGGCTTGGCGCCGGCCTGGATACGCAGCTGGTCCTCGACCTCCTCGACGATGGAGCGGACTTGGCGGTCGTTGGGCGCCGAGCACAGCACGAAGGCCTCGGTGATGACGAGCTGGTCGCTGACGTCGTAGGCGATGATCTCCTGGGCGAGCTTCTCGGCGGCGGCCTCTGCGGCGACCTTGGCGAGTTCCACGGCCCTGTCGGTGGCTGTCACGTTGTGCTTGCTGCCTTACTAGTTCGGTGTGGCGACCGGCGCGGCGCGGGCCCGAGGGTTCGCGCGCCGCGGTTCACGACTCCAGGTAGAGCCCGGTCTTGTTGATGTAGCGGACGATTCCGTCGGGCACGAGGTACCAGATGGGTTCGCCCTTGCGGACGCGTTCGCGGCACTCACTCGAGGAGATGGCGAGCGCTGGGACTTCCACCAGGGAGACCTTGCCCTCGGGCAGGCCGTTGTCGCTGAGGTGGTGTCCGGGCCGGTTACAGCCTACGAAATGCGCGAGGTCGAAGAGTTCGTCGACGTTGTGCCAGCTCAAGATCGCGCCGAGCGCGTCCGCTCCGGTGATGAAGTACAGCTCGACGGAGGGACCGTAGGCGGAGCGCATCTGGCGGAGGGTATCGAGGGTGTAGGTGGGGCCGGACCGGTCGATCTCGATGCGGTCCACCCTGAACTGGGGGTTCTCCGCGGTCGCGATGACCGTCATGAGGTAGCGGTCTTCCGAGGGGGTGACCGTGGCGAGGTCCTTCTGCCAGGGCTGCCCCGTGGGGACGAAGACCACTTCGTCGAGGCCGAAGAGGTGTGCGACCTCACTCGCGGCCACGAGGTGTCCGTGGTGGATGGGGTCGAAGGTACCGCCCATGACGCCGACCTTGGTCGGCACGGAGCCGTCCCGTCGCGCGGGGGAACTCCCCCCGTGGGAGACGCCGGTGGCCTGGTGTGTCACTGTGCGCTCCGTTTCGCAGTGGCGCTGCCGTTCTTGCCGGTTTCGGCCAACCGAGGTTAGCCGACCCGCTGCCCTGTCGGAAGCGGATAAGGACGCTCCGCTCTGGCACTGCTCAAACAAGGGGCGTACCGCGTTACTTCCCCGGAGGTTTCACGGGACACTCGCCAATCACGTCATATCTCGTTGGGCGCAAACCGTGGCCAAGCGGGATCGTGACGCATAGCATGCCGATATGGCCAACTCACCAGACCGCGTCCGCGTCCGGCTTCCCGATATCTCCGCCCGTGCCTACGAGCACCCGGCCGACCGCGGCGCCCTGGTCGCGCTGCGGTCGTTGACCGGTTTCGACACCCTCGTCAAATCCCTCTTCGGGCGGATCAACGAGCGCACGATCCGCCTGCTGTACCTCTCCAGTGCCGTCCGGGTGAGCCCCACCCAGTTCCCGGAGCTGCACGACTACCTCCGGGACGCCGCCTACGTCCTCGACCTGGACGAGGTTCCCGAGCTCTACGTCAAGATGGATCCCCAGCCCAACGCCATGGCGATCGGCAAGAAGAAGCCGTTCATCGTCATGACCACCGGCCTGTTCGACCTGTTCGACGCCGAGGAGAAGCGGTTCGTCATCGGCCACGAGGTCGGACACGTGCTCAGCGGCCACACCGTGTACCGCACCATCCTCCTGCTGTTGATCTGGCTGTCCACCAAGGTCATGTGGATCCCGCTCGGGGCCATCGCGATCCAGGGGATCATCACCGCCCTGAAGGAGTGGCAGCGCAAGTCCGAGCTGTCCAGTGACCGTGCGGGCCTGCTGACCTGTCAGAACCCGGATGCCGCCAAGCGCGCCCTCATGAAGCTGGCCGGCGGTTCCAACCTGTCGCAGATGAACCCCGACGCGTTCATGGAACAGGCCCGCGAGTACGAGGGCGGCGGTGACGCCGTGGACAGCGTCCTCAAGCTCATGACCACCCTCCCGCAGAGCCACCCCTTCGCGGTGGTCCGCGTCGCCGAGCTGCAGCGCTGGGTCGAGAGCGGCGAGTACCAGCGGATCCTCGACGGCGACTACCCGCGCCGTGGCACCGATCGCGACGCGAGCGTCTCCGAGGAGGCCGCGGGCGCGGCCAAGTCCTACCAGGACGGCTGGAACCGCTCCACGGACCCGCTGGTCAAGACCATCCGGGACGTGGCCGGCGGCGCAGGGCGGGCCGGCGGCTCGTTCTTCGACACCGTGGCCGACCGCTGGCGGGGCGGCGGCACAGAGGGCGGACCGGGCAACGACAGCGGGGACAACGGCGGCAACCGCTGACCGCTGCCGTCCGCCGACCGGGGCACTCCGCCCCGGATCGGAGCCGCGCGGCCGGAGCACAACGGGGCGGCGCCTTCCATAAGGCGCCGCCCCGTTGTGTGTCGCGGCACGGTCGGGCTCAGCGCGGCTGCTGTTCGGGCAGGACCGCGGCCCGGGACTTCGGAACCACCAGGATCGCGAGCGCCCCGATCACCGCCGGCACGGCGAACGCGTAGAAGTTCACCTCGATGCCCATGCCGGAGGCCATCACGAGACCTCCGTAGATCGGCCCGATGATCGCCCCGATCCGCCCGACGGCCAGCGCCCAGCCGAGTCCGGTGGCCCGCAGCGCGGCCGGGTAGAAGTTGCCGGTGTAGGAGTTGACCAGGATGGTCGTGCCGATCGTGCAGGCGCCGGCGAGCGCCACGAACACGTAGAGCAGCGCCGTGGGCGGTTCCAGGCTCATCAGCAGGATGCAGGTCGCCGCGATGAGGAACATGGTGCTCACCACCGGACGCGACCCGAACCGGTCGGCGAGCGCGCCGCCGGTGGGCGCACCCAGGATGGCGCCCGCGTTGAGGACAAGGAGGAAGGTCAGTGAGGAGCCCAGTGGGAACCCGGCGGAGAACATGATCTCCGCCAACCACGTGTTGAGCCCGTAGACCAGGAGCAGCCCCATGCCGTTGGCCAGCCAGAACAGCAGTGTCCCGGAGAGGAAGCGGCGGTTGACGAGGGTGCCGATATTGGCCATGGCTCCGCGCTTGGGCCCGGTGGGCGCGGCCTTGTCCGGTGCTTCCAGGGTGACGCCGTACCGTGCCGCCAATTCCTGCGCCTCCTCCTCGCGCCCGCGGGCACGGAGGTAGCTCGGGGACTCGGGCAGGGCGTAGTAGGCCAGGGGCACGAGGATCAGTGCGGGCAGCGCGCCGAGCCAGAACATGGTCTGCCACTCGAAGCGGGCGAGCACCGGGATGGCGACGAGCGCCGCGCAGATGCCGCCGATGGCGTAGCCGCTGAACATGAACGCGTTGGTCATGTTGCGCCGGTGCGGTTCCGCGTACTCCATGGTCAGGGCGATGGCGGTGGGGATGACCCCGCCCAGCCCCAGGCCGGTGAGGAAGCGCAGCAGCCCGAAGACCTCCGGGGAGGGCGCGAAGGCGGTCAGTGCCATCCCGGTGGAGAACCAGATGACGCAGCCGATGATGATGCGGCGCCGTCCGACGAGGTCGGTGATGGTGCCGATGAGCAGGGCGCCCAGGAGCATGCCTACCAGGGCGTAGGAGCCGAGGGTGCCCGCCTGGGTCTCCGTGAGGTCCCACGGCTCGTATTCCAGGAGGCTGGGCACGACCGCGCCGTAGACGGTGAGGTCGTACCCGTCAAGGATGATCGCGAAGGCGCAGATGGCGACGACGATCAGCCGTTTGTGCCTGCTCACGGGCTTGTCGGGAGCGCTCTTCGCCGCTGTGTCGGCGGCGTCCGGCGAGGTGCCGTGGCCGCCCTGTTGCGGGCTGTCGGGTGGTGTGGGCGTGTCCGAGGACATGGCGATGTCCGCCTTCCGGGGGGTGGGTGGTGCGGCACCTCCTTGTGCCGCGGCTGGTCCCCCGGCCGACCGAGGAGTTACCCCCAGCCGGACGCGAGGGCTTGGCGCACCGTCTGCCAGGCGGCGTGCTCCGGGTCGATGACGGCGAAGTGGTCGGCACCGGGGATCTCCCGGTAGTCGACGGGGTCGCCCGCCTCCTGGGCGGCGGCCGCGTAGTCACGGCTGTGCTCGACCGGTACGCGCTGGTCGGCGTCGCCGTGGACTACGAGTTGCGGGATGTCGAGAGGCAGCCGGTACAAGGGTGAGGACTCGGCGTACAGCTCGGGGCTTGGGTCGGGACCGAGGAACGGTTCGACGGCGCCCTCACCGAGGCCGGCCTCGGCGCAGCGCCGGAGGTCGGTGATGGGAGCCAGGGGGACCACGGAGGTGACGACGGAGTCGGCCGCGGTCAGCAGGGCGAGGTGGCCTCCGGCGGAGTGGCCGATCGAGACTACGCGGGACGTGTCGAGCCGTTCGTCGTTCGCGGCGGCGGCGGCGAGGAAGTCCAGGGCGTGGGAGACGTCGTCGAGGGTCCGCGGCCAGCCGCCGCCGTCGGCCCCGGTGCGGCGGTACTCGATATTCCACACCGCCCACCCCGCGTCGCAGAGGTCGCGGGCCAGCGGGTCCATGAGGTGTGCGTCGTGCCGGTCCCGCCACCAGCCGCCGTGCAGGAGCACCGCCACGGGTGCCGGTGTGCCCGCGCGGAATCCCCTGGGTTCCGGTACCTCGGGGACCCAGCGGTAGACGATCTGGCTGGGGTGCTCACCGTAGGTGGTTGCCACCGTGGTCTCCCTTGGTCATGGCTGTCCTGGTCCCGGCTGGTTCAGGGGTGGTCCCGGACGGACCGGGGCGCCACCGCTGGTGTCGGGTGCCGTCCGTCTCGTTGGAGGAACGTAGCAGTTCGAGGCGGGGGCGCGGCCCATCGGCACGGCCGGTGGGCGGTTTACGGCTTCCCGCGCGGAACGGGGCGGGCCAGGTGGCCCCGGGGCCCGTGTAGTCCTGGTCGGCGGCGGCGTGCAGGGTCCAGTGCGGGTCGTACAGGTGGGGCCGGGCCAGGGCGCACAGGTCGGCGCGTCCGGCGAGGACGGTGGAGTTGACGTCGTCGTGGGAGGCGATGGCGCCCACGGCTATGACGGGGACACCGAGGTCGCGGCGGATGCGCTCGGCGTAGGGCACCTGGTAACTGCGCCCGTAGGCGGGTTGTTCGTCCGGTGTGACCTGCCCGGTGGAGACGTCGATGGCGTCGGCCCCGGCCTCGACGAGGGCGCGGGCGATCTCCACGGCGTCGTCGGCGGTGGTGCCGCCCGCCACCCAGTCGGTGGCGGAGACACGGACTGTGAGGGGTTTGTGGTCGGGCCAGACCGCACGGACGGCGGCGAGGACTTCCAGGGGATAGCGGAGCCTGCCGGCGAGGTCGCCTCCGTAGCGGTCGGTGCGGTGGTTGGTGACCGGGGAGAGGAAGGAGGAGAGCAGGTATCCGTGGGCGCAGTGGAGTTCGAGGAGGTCGAACCCGGCACGGTCTGCGGAGCGCGCCGCCGAGGTGAAGTCGTCGCGGATGGCGGCCATGGCGGCGTGGTCGAGTTGCTCGGGGACCTGGTTGACGCCCTCCATGTAGGGGAGGGGCGAGGGGGC
This sequence comes from Nocardiopsis oceani, assembly GCF_054777395.1. Lineage (NCBI taxonomy): Bacteria > Bacillati > Actinomycetota > Actinomycetes > Streptosporangiales > Nocardiopsidaceae > Nocardiopsis > Nocardiopsis oceani. Next base: position 132,173 of record NZ_BAAHAR010000008.1, on the reverse strand, counting down.
GACCAAGGGCCAGTTCCCCTCTGGAAGGGGTTGGTCGATGCCCTCCCACATGAGACGGGTGGATCCCTTGCGTCCGGCGTGGCCGAGCTGCACGCCGATCCGGGCCCGGCTGTTGGCGTGGACGAAGTCGGTGACGCGGCGCCAGGCGGCCTCGTGCTCGGATGCGTACAGGCCCGTGCAGCCCGGGGTGATGCGGGCTTCGGCGGAGACGCACACCATCTCCGTCATGACCAGCCCGGCGCCCCCGAGGGCCTTGCTGCCGAGGTGGACGAGGTGGAAGTCGCCTGGGACGCCGTCGTCGGCGGAGTACATGTCCATGGCTGAGACCACGACCCGGTTGTCCAGTTCCAGGTCGGCCAGGCGGAAGGGGTGGAACATGGGCGGGCGCGGGGAGGGTCGGACCGGGTCGACCTGGCGGGCGAACCAGTCGTCCACGCGGGCGACGAACTCCGGGTCGCGCAGGCGCAGGTTGTCGTAGGTGACCCTGCGGCTGCGGGTGAGCAGGTCGAAGGCGAAGCGGACCGGTGCGGCGTCGACGTGGCGGGCGATCTCCTCGAACCACTCCAGGCTGGCCTGGGCAGCGCGCTGGGTACTGGCCACGACCGGGCGCCGTTCGTCTTCGTAGGCGGCCAGGGCGGCCTCGGTGGTGGGCTGTTCATGCAGGCAGGCGGCGAGGGCGAGCGCGTCCTCCATGGCGAGCTTGGTGCCCGAGCCGATGGAGAAGTGGGCCGTGTGGGCGGCGTCTCCGAGCAGGACGACGTTGTCGCGGCACCACGTCTGGTTGCGGACGGTGGTGAAGCGCTGCCAGCGGGAGTTGTTGGGCAGGAGGCGGTGGCCTCCCAGGACGTCGGCGAAGAGCTTCTCGCAGCGCGCGATCGCGTCGAGGTCGCTTTCCCCGGGCTGGAGGTCGCGGTCGACGAACCCGGCCGCGTGCCACACGTCCTCGGCCATCTCCACGATGAACGTGCTGCTGTCGGCCGAGTACGGATAGCAGTGCAGCTGCATGACGCCGTGCGGGGTCTCCAAGACGTGGAAGTTGAAGGCGTCGAACACGAGGTCGGTGCCGAGCCACATGAAGCGGTTGCGGTGGGGTTCGAGGCTGGTGCCGAAGTCCGCGGCGTGGGCGTTGCGGGTGGCGCTGTTGGCCCCGTCGGCGGCGACGACGAGGTCGTGGGTGGCGGCCAGTTCGGCAGCGGGGGGTGCCTCGGTGCGGCTGAGGACCCGGACCCCCAGCTCGGCGCAGCGCGCACGCAGGATCTCCAAGAGCCGACGGCGGCCGATGGCGGCGAAACCGTGCCCGCCGGAGGTGGTGACCGAACCCCGGTGGTGGACGTCGATGTCGTCCCAGCGGGCGAACTCGGCGGCCATTGCCGCGTAGACGGCGGGGTCGGCGTGTTCGATGCCGCCGAGGGTCTCGTCGGAGAGCACCACCCCGAAACCGAAGGTGTCGTCGGGGGCGTTGCGCTCGTAGACGGTGATGTCGTGGGTGGCGTCCAGCTGGCGGGCGAGGGCCGCGAAGTAGAGTCCCGCGGGTCCCGCCCCGATACACGCGATGCGCATCCTGCCGCCTTCCTGTTCGCTGACGTCCAGCGCTGGCGTCCCGTACGGAGTCCAGTGCTGGCGTCCGGTAGTGCCTTGCGGGTGGTGGCGAGAGCGCTCCCCCCGCTCCTGGCGTGGGCGAGGAGAGCGCTCTCCTCGGGTCAGGGGGCGTCCTCCCGCAGCCTGAAGCGCTGGAGCTTGCCGGTGGCCGTACGCGGCAGGGAGCTGAGGAAGACCAGCGAACGCGGCGTCTTGTAGGGGGCGATGCTGGAGCGGACGTGCTCCTTGAGCCGGTCCGCGAGGTCGTGGTCCGGCGCGAGCCCCTGGCGCGGGACCACGTAGGCGCGTACGACCAGGCCGCGCTCGGGGTCCTCTGCGCCCACAACCGCCGCCTCTTCCACGTCGGGCGAGGTGAGCAGGGCCTCCTCCACTTCCGCGGGGGCGATGTTGTACCCGGCGGAGACGATCATGTCGTCGCTTCGCGCCCGGTACCAGAAGTAGCCGTCGGCGTCGCGCACGTAGGTGTCGCCGGTGTGGTTCCAACCGTGGCGGACGTACTCGCGCTGGCGCTCGTCGGCGAGGTAGCGGCAACCGACCGGCCCGCGGACGGCCAAGTGGCCGGGTTCGCCGTCGGGGACCGGCTCGCCCTTGTCGTCGATGATGGCCGCCTCGAAACCGGGAACGGGTCGGCCGGTGGATCCGGGCCGCATGTGCTCGTCGGTGGCGGACACGAAGATGTGCAGCATCTCGGTGGCGCCGATGCCGTCGAGCATGCGGATCCCGGTGGCGTCGTACCAGGCCTGCCAGGTGGCGGCGGGCAGGTGCTCCCCCGCGGAGACGCAGCGGCGCAGGGACGACAGGTCACGGTCGCCCCGCTGGGCCAGCATCACCCGGTAGGCGGTGGGAGCGGTGAACACGACGGTCGCTCCGCGCTCGGAGACGGCTTCGAGCAGCGCTTCCGGGCGCGGGCGTTCGAGCAGGACCGTTGCGGCCCCGGCGCGTAGCGGGAAGATCAGGAGCCCGCCGAGGCCGAAGGTGAAGGCGAAGGGCGGGCTGCCGACGAACAGGTCGTCGGGGGCGGGCTTGAGGACCTGGGCGGAGTAGGTGTCGGCGATGGCGAGGACGTCGCGGTGGAAGTGCACGCAGCCCTTGGGGTTCCCGGTGGTACCCGAGGTGTAGGCGATCATGCAGGCGTCGTCGGCGGCGGTGCGCACGGCGGTGAACCGGGCGTGGTGCGCGCCGATCCGCGCGGTGAGGTCCTCGGGGCCGTCTCCCCCGTAGGCCAGGACGCTCGGGGCGGTCCCGCCGGGCTCGTGGTCGAGCTGTTCGGCTGCCTCGGTGAGGTCGTCGAGGAAGCGGGCGTCACAGAGTGCGTGTGCGACCCGGGCCGCGCGGAGGATGGTGGCCAGCTCTCCGGAGCGCAGGACCGGCAGGACGGTGACGACCACTCCCCCGGCTTTGAGGACCGCGAGCCAGCAGGCGGCCAGCCAGGGCGAGTTCGGGCCTCGCAGAAGAACCCGCTCCCCGGGCCGGAGGCCGCGCTCGTCCACCAGGACGCGGGCGACCCGGTCCACGCGGTCCCTGAGCTGGCCGTAGGTCAGGCTCTCGTGCTCACCGACCACGCACCGGCGGTCGGCGCCGAAGCGGGCGATGGTGCCGTCGAGGAGTTCCTCCGCGCAGTTGAGCCGGTCGGGATACTCCAGCGGCCGGAGGAGCGGCCACTCCTCGAACGGGGGCAGGTGCTCCCGGGTGAAGGTGTCCTCGTACGCGCTGGGGGTCAGTGCGGCCACCGGGGCAACGGGCGCTCCGTCGTCGGCGGCCGGGGCATACCCTCCGGACGCGCTGGGCGGGACTGGCTCCCCGCGCGCTTCCGGAACGGTGGGCGGATCGGGGGCTGGGTGCGGGTGCTGTCGGTCGGGAGGGGTCGGGTTCGACATGATGGACCTCCAGAAGGCGGCGCTGCGGCCTGGCGCTACATGTGCCTGGCGATGATCTGTCGCTGCACCTCCGAAGCGCCTTCGTAGATGCGTGGTGCGCGGACCTCCCGGTAGAGGTGTTCGAGCAGGTGGCCGCGGTGCAGCGCACGCGCTCCGTGCAGCTGGACGGCGGAGTCCACCACGAACTGGGCGGTCTCTGTCGCGAAGAGCTTGGCCATGGCTGCCTTGACGGTCACCTCGGGGCCTCCGGAGTCGTACTCGGCGGCGGCGGAGTAGACGAGCAGCCGGGCTGCCTCTGTGCGGGTGGCCATCTCGGCCAGGGTGTGGGCGACCGTCTGGAGCTGGCTCAGCGGGCCGCCGAAGGCGCGGCGCCGTGCGGTGTGCTCCTTGGCCGCGGCGAGGGCAGCTTCGGCCATCCCGACCGCGAACGCCCCGACGCTGGGCCGGAACAGGTCCAGAGTGCGCATGGCGACGGTGAAGCCCTGGTCGGGCAGGCCGACCACGTCCTCGGGGCCGACCTCGACCCCGTCGAAGACCAGGTGGCCCAAGGCGTGCGGGGAGAGCATCTCCAGCGGGGTACCGGTAAGGCCCCGGCGGTCGGCCGGGACACAGAAGGCGGTGACACCTCGGGAGCGGGTGCCGGGGGTGGTGCGGGCGAAGACCGTGTAGACGTCGGCGTCGGGCGCGTTGGAGATCCAGGTCTTCTCGCCGTGCAGCCGCCATCCGTCGCCGGCCGGCTCGGCAGGCAGCTCCAGGGCCGCGGCGTCGGAGCCCGCGTCGGGTTCGGTGAGGGCGAAGGCGGCGACCGCTCGGCCCGCGGCGACCTCGGGGATCCAGCGCTGGCGCTGGGCTTCGGTGCCCGACTGCAGGACCGGGTAGGCGCCCAGGCCTTGGAGTGCGAGAGCGGTCTCGGCGTGGGTGTCCTCCCGAGCCAGGCGTTCCCGCAACAGGCACAGGCGGGTGGCGGGAGCCTCGCGGAAGGGACCGTCCCCCGCCCCGCCTGGGAAGAGCGCCGGGAGGAGCCCGGCATCGCCGAGGCTGCGGACCAGGGCGCGGTCGACCCGGCCGGGTTCGCTGGGCGGGTCCGGGTCGAGTTTGGCGGCGCGGGCGTCGACCCAGCGCGCGAAATCGTGATCGGTCTCGTTCGGGGGGAGTCCCATGGGCGACCTCGACTCTCGTTGGGTACGTGATCCACCCCACATCGCCAAATGTACAATAATCATGACGACCGTCAATAGAGCTACATGGAGAGATTGCCGAAGTGCGCCCTCGCCCCTATGAGAGGGGGCGGCCCTCCGACACCGGACCCGGCCGCTATCGTGTCCGCGTGACGTCCAACAGCGAACGGGCAGCCGGAACCGCCCGGCCCCCGGCCCCCGATCCCGCGGCCGCTGACGCCCCCTCGACCGGGACCTACGTGCCTGGGACCGTGTCGACCGACCCCGAACGGCGGCGTCCGAGGTCCCTGATCGTGTCCTTCTTCGGTTCCTACGCCCGCGACGTGGGCGGCTGGATCGGGGTGGCCGACCTCATCGCGCTCATGGCCGGACTCGACGTCGACGGCCCCGCCGTCCGGTCCGCGGTCTCCCGGCTCAAGCGCCGCGGCCTCCTGGCCTCCGAACGCCTGGGCGGGGTGGCCGGGTACCGCCTGTCCGACGAGGGCCACCGCATCCTCGCCGAAGGTGACCAGCGCATCTTCGGCCACCGGGTCGCCCGGGCCCAGGACGGCTGGGTGCTCGTGGTGTTCTCCGTCCCCGAGTCCGAGCGCCGCCGCCGCCACGCCCTGCGGGCCCAACTCACCCGGCTCGGATTCGGCACCACGGCCTCCGGGGTGTGGATCGCGCCCGCCCACCTGACCGACCAGGCCCGCGGCGCCCTACGCGCATTGGAGCTGGACGCCCATGCGGAGCTGTTCCACGCCACCTACCTGGACTTCCGTGAGCTCAGCGCGTCGGTGGCGCGGTGGTGGGACCTGCCCGCACTCCAAGCGATGTACCGCGCGTTCCTCGACGAGCACGAGCCCGTACTGACCGCCTGGCGGCGCCGGGCCGCTCGGGCGGTGGCCGACCCCGAGCAGCGCGCGGCGGCCTTCGCCGACCACCTGCGCGCGGTGGACGCCTGGCGGCGGATGCCGTTCCTCGACCCCGGCCTGCCGCCCGAACTGCTCCCGGACCGCTGGGCGGGCAGCCGGGCGGCGCGGGTCTTCTTCGACCTGCACGCGCTCCTGCGCGAGCCCGGTCTGGAGCACGTGCGAGACACCATCACACCGGCCTAGCCGGTCCGCCGCCGGCTCTAGTCGCTCGGCCCCGGGATGACGGCGATGCCGACCAGCTCCACCAGCGCGCCCGGCTCGAAGAGCTCGACCACCCCGAACAGCGCCACCGCCGGGTAGTGGCGCCCGAGGTGGGCGCGGTAGGCACGGCCGATCTCGCGGGTAGCCGCCCGGTAGCCGGGGACGTCGGTGGTGTAGACAGCGAGGTTCACGAGGTGTTCGGGGGAGCCCCCCGAGGCGCGCAGGGCCGTGACGACGTTGGCCAGGGCCACCTCGAACTGGTCTGGCAGCGTCACCGCGGCGAGCTTGCCCTCGGGGCCGCTGGCAATCTGCCCGGCCAGGTAGACCGTGCGCCCGGGGGCGGGCACCACGGCGTGGGAGAACCCGGACGTGGGCCCCAGCTCGGGCGGGTTGACCAGTGTGTGCGGGGTCGGCGGCAGGTGTACGGGCTCCATTCAGCGCCCCTTCCACTCGGGGGATCGGCGGCCGGTGAACGCGGCGTGGAACTCGGCGTAGTCGGCACTCTTCATCAGCAGCGCCTGGGTCATGGCCTCCAGCTCGATCGCTCCGGACAGGCTCATGTCCAGTTCCCTGGAGAGCAGCGCCTTGGTCTGGGCGTAGCCGAAGGACGGCCCGTCGGCCAGCCGAGTGGCCAACCGGGTGACCGCGGCGTCGAGTTCGTGGTCGTCGACGAGCTCGCTGACCAGGCCGACGCGGTCGGCCTCCTCCGCGTCGACCGTGTCGCCCAGCATCAGGATGCGCGTGGCGTGGCCCAGGCCCACGATCCGCGGCAGCAGGTAGGCGGCACCCATGTCGGCGCCGGACAGGCCCACCTTGGTGAACAGGAAGGCGAAGCGGGCCGAGCGGGCGACCACGCGGAAGTCCGATGCCAGCGCCAGAACCGAGCCCGCCCCCGCCGCGACCCCGTGCAGCCCGGCGATCACCGGGATCGGGCATTCGCGCATGGCCCTGACCACCTCACCGGTCATGCGGGTGAAGGCGAGCAGGTCGTCCGGCTCCATCCTCAGGGTCTCGCCGATGATCGCGTCGACGTCCCCGCCGGAACAGAAGCCCCGGCCGCTCCCCCGGAGCACGAGGACCCGCGTGTCACCCCGGTGCGGGAGCTCCAGCAGCAGGTCGCGCAGGTCCGCGTAGGCATCGAAGGTGAGGGCGTTGAGCTTGTCGGGCCGGTTGAGGGTCACGGTCGCCACCCCGTCGGCCCGGTGGAGGTCGAAGTGGTTCCACTCTTCAGTCAAGGGCGCGGACGCCCGGAACGGGCTCATCGGTGGGTGTCTCCTCCGTCGATGGTCAGGGACTGGCCGTTGACCGCTCGGGCCACAGGGCTCGCCAGGTAGGCCACGGCCGCGGCCACCTCCTCCGGTTCGATGAGCCGCCCCAGGGGTGTGGCCCTGGCCAGGGCGGCCTCGGCCTGTTCGCGGCCCCGGCCGGTGCGTTCGGCGATGGTGTCCACCGAGCGCTCAGTCATGGGGGTGCGGACGAAAGACGGGCACACCGCGTTGCTGGTCACCCCGGTGCCCACGACCTCGGCGGCCACTGCCCTGGCCAGGCCGAGCATCGCGTGCTTGGACGCGGTGTAGGCGGCGGTGTAGCGGGAACCGGTGTGCGCCGCGGTGGAGGCGACGAACACCACGCGGCCGTCATCCCGTTCGAGCATGCCCGGCAGCAGGGCGCGGGTCAGCAGGAACGCCGAGGTGGCGTTGGTGTTCAGGTGGGAGTTCCACAGGTCGAGGCCGGTGCCTCGCAGGGGTGCACTCTGGGCCTGGCCCGCGTTGTTCACCAGCACCGAGACCCCGTCCAGCTCGCTGACCAGGGAGTCGACCGCCTTCTCGTCGGTGACGTCGCACACCCGTGAGGTGACGTCGAGCCCGTGGGCGCGGGCTCTGCGTTCCAGCGCGGCGAGTCGGCCGGAGTCCCGCCCGAGGGCGATCACCTCATCGCCTTCATTCGCCAGGGAGAGCACGATGGCCCGCCCGATCCCGCCGGAGCCACCGGAGACCACGACACGCCGTTCGGAGTCAGCCATGCCGGGAATGTATCACTCGACTATGACTGTCGTCACGGGTACGACATAAGTGGGTTGTGGATGGGACGGGTGCAACTCGGATGGCCGCTGCATCGGCTCAGCCGGGCGCAGAAGACCGGACAGGCCCGGACACAAGAAGAACAGCGCCGACGGCACGGGGCCGTCGGCGCTGGTGAGGCGGGGAGGGATGGCTTCCCTCCGCTCGTGGGGGAGACCCGGGGCGGGTCCTCAGAAAGGGATCGCTTAGAAGGCGGGTCCGGCCGCGTTGGCCTCGTCGATGGTCTCGGTGCGCAGCTCCTCGACCTTGCCCTCCAGTTCGGCCTCGTGCGCCTCGAACTCGGCGGTCACCTCGGCGGCCATCGCGCGGAGGGCCACCTCCTCGGTGATGATGTCGCCGCGCACGCGGTTGTCGTCGCCGACCTCGGCGGTCGGGCTGTTGTCGGCCGCGGTCAGGTCGCCGCCGACGATGTTGTTGTCGATGTAGACGCCGCCGGACACTTCGGTGACCGACAGGTCACCGTCCACGTAGTTGACCGAGCTGCAGAAGCCGTCCTCTTCACCGGCGCCGACGGCGACCGGACCGCTGCCGGCGGTGAAGGACGCGTCCCCGATGACCTCGCTGTCGCACAGGATGCCGCCGCTGGCTGCCCCGCTGACGGACAGGTCCCCGCGGACCACGCTGTCGAAGATGTCGGCGTACTCCACGCCGTCCGCGGACACGCCGCCGAGGCGGGCACCCGTGACGTAGAGGTCGCCGACCGTGGCGTCGATGGACGAGGCGGAAGCACCGACGACGAAGACGAAGCCGTCGTTGCCGGCACCCTCGGCGCCCTGAGCGCTCAGGTCGGCCACCGAGGTGCCGTCCTCCAGGTAGGTTCCGTAGGCGCCCGTGTTGACCACGTCGCCGTCGACCGCGGTGCTGGAGGCGTCGAAGTAGGCGTCTTCGGAGACGGTGACCTCGCCCTCGATCTCACCGTCGATGATGTGCAGGTTGGCGTCGCTGTCGACGGTGACGTCGCCCTGGACGACGGTGCCGTCAAGGAAGCAGCTCGCACCGGAGGGGACCTTGAGGTCGGTGGGCAGGGTGACCTCGCCGGCGTGTCCCGAGCAGAGGGTGACCAGGTCCGCGTGGGCAGGGGTCGCCATAGCGGTGACACCGCCGATCGCCAGGGCCGCGGTGGCGGTGGACGCGGCGATCTTACTCCCGAGCTTCATGCGGGGGATTTCCTTTCGTCGTGACCGGTAGGGTCCGACGCTCCTGATGAGGGTGCGGGAAGAGCGTCGTGTGACACCACAGTGAAAGTACCGACCTGCGCGCGATTTGGGAATACTTGCTCGGCGAAGATTCGCTTCTGTCCAGGTTTCCGGAGGGATAACGGGCGTAGTGACACATGTTGCCTGCGAGGCCTGGAGGCACACCTGGTAAGGACGGGCAACCGAATGGCCGCCCGGTTTCCCGAGCGGCCATTCAAGGTCGAATCATGATCGAACCACGGGTTCCATGGTTACTTCAGGTGACCGTCGCCCGTGACCACGTACTTTGTGGAAGTCATTTCAGTGAGTCCCATCGGACCCCTGGCGTGCAGTTTCTGGTTGGAAATACCGATCTCCGCACCGAAACCGAACTCGCCACCGTCGGTGAAGCGCGTGGAGGCGTTCACCATCACCGCAGCGGAGTCGACCCGGGAGACGAAGTACCGCGAGGTCCTGAGCGAGTCGGTGACGATCGCCTCGGTGTGCTGGGTGGAGTACTTGCGGATGTGCGCGAGCGCAGCGTCGACATCCGGCACCACCCGCACGGCCAGGTCCAGGGACAGGTACTCGGTGGACCAGTCCTCCTCGGTCGCCTCGACCACCGTCGCCCCGGTCGGCCTCGCGGCGGCAACCTCCATAGTCCGGGCGTCGCCGTGCACGGTCACGTCGGCCTCGGCCAGGGAGGCCAGCACCCGGGGAAGGAACTCCTCGGCGACGGCCTCGTGGACCAGGAGGGTCTCGGCCGAGTTGCACACCGAGCAGCGCTGGGCCTTGGCGTTGGTGGCGATGGCCACCGCCTTGTCGAGGTCGGCGTCGGCGTCCACGTACACGTGGCACAGGCCCTCGCCGGTCTCGATGACCGGGACAGTGGAGTCGCGGACCACGGCCTGGATGAGCGAGCCGCCGCCGCGCGGGATGAGGACGTCCACGAGCCCGCGCGCCCGCATGAGCGCCGTGGAGGACTCGCGGGTGCGGCCCGGGACCATCTGGATGGCATCGACCGGGACCCCGGTGTCGGCCAGGGCGTCGCGCAGTACGCCGACGATGGCGGTGTTGGAGTTGTAGGCGGAGGAGGAGCCGCGCAGCAGGGCGGCGTTGCCGCTCTTGAGGCACAGGGCTGCGGCGTCCACCGTCACGTTGGGGCGGCCTTCGTAGATGATGCCGATGACACCGAGCGGGACGCGGATCTGGCGCAGGTCGAGACCGTTGGGGAGGACACCGCCGCGCACGGACTCCCCGACCGGGTCCGGCAGCTCGACGATCTCGCGCACCGCGTCGGCGATGGCCTCGATCCGCCTCGGGTCGAGGGTGAGACGGTCGATCATGGCCGGACTGGTGCCGTCCTGCCGGGCCCGCTCCACGTCGTGGGCGTTGGCGGCGGTGATCTCGTCCGCGCGCTTGACCAGGGCGTCGGCGATCGCCACCAGGGCGGCGTCCTTCACCGACCGGCTGAGCGGGGCGAGGTCGGCCGCCGCGTCCCCTGCACGTTCGGCTACCGCGTGGACCTCACGCTCGATGTCAGTCATGAGTGTTCTTCCTTGCTCGGGAGGTCGCCCGGGCCGGTGCTCCCTGCCGCGTCGAAGGGCACCGGACGTGGGTGATCACCTCCAGCGTATAGCGCACCGCCAGCGGTGGCCCGAAGTTATCCACAGTGTGAGACCCCACCCGGCCACACGGCCCGATCCACCTGGGCGCCCTCCCCATCCGCGAGGTCGCTCAGCTCCAGCCGTAGCGTTCCCGGAGTACGGCGGCGACCTTCCAGAAGATCCGTTCGTCCATGACGGCGGCCTCGCGGCGGATCGAGGCCTCGTCGAACTCGAAGAGCCGGTCCACCCGGAGATAGGAGTCGCGGCCCTCGCGGTCCCAGGTACCCGCGCCGATCGGCAGCCAGTCCTGGCGCTCGCGTTCGTCGGGGGCCTGTGAGGAGAGCATGAGGCCGTGCAGGCGCCCGCCCTTGCGGCCCACCACGAGGAGGGGGCGGTCCTTGCCCTGGGCAGGGTCCTCCTCGTAGGGGACCCAGGTCCACACGATCTCGCCCGCGTCGGCGAGCCCGTCGCGCTCGGGCGCGTACACGAGCTTGGTGGCGTTGCGTCCCGTGGGGACCTCGCGGACCGCGCCTTCGTGGGGGTGGGCGTCACTGTGCTGTGTCGTCTGTTGGTTCACGCAGGCATCTTAGGGCTCTTCGCACCCACTGGCACAAGAGACCCGGCCGCGGAGGCCGGCCCGCCTGGGCCGACCGGCTCACAGGTCCAGCAGTGCCTTCAGGGCGCGCACGCAGTGGTCCACCTCGTCGGCGAGGTCCCGCGGGCGCTGTTCAACGGGGACGGCGGTCCACTGCAGGGCGCGGTCCTCCACGTAGGCGGTCCAGGCGTGGGCAGTGGGCCCAGCGGACTCGGGAAGCTCCAGCAGAGCGCGCACGCGAGCGCCCATGGTCTCCCGAAGGTCCTCCACCAGATCGCCGTCCAGCGTCACCGGACCCCCGCCGAACACCAGCGCCAGGTACGACTCCCGGCGCCGGTCCACCTGCTGGTAGTAGCGCTCGGCGAACTGGGCCACCGCGCCCCAGGACTCCAGCCCCTCCTCGGGGGCGGTGTTGCGCACGACCCGGCGCCCGGCGGCCGCCACGACAGCCGCGTGGAAGGCGGTCTTGTTCGGGAAGTAGTGGAACAGCAGTCCCCGGGAGATCCCGGCCTCCTTGGCGACCTCGTCGATCGCCAGTTCCTGGATGGGCCGCTCCACCAGCATGCTCAGGCCGATCCCGACCAGCTGACGCCTGCGTTCGTCCTGGGTCATCCGCGTCCGGCGCGGCGCTTCCTCGCTCACACTATTGAGCATTGCTCAATAAGGACGTAGTGTCAACGCCATGGACTTCGCACCCTCCGCGCGCGCCGCCGACCTGATCGAACGCGTACGCACCTTCATGGAGACCGAGATCGACCCCGTCGAGGAGGCCTACCACCGGGACCTGGCCGCCCGCCGGGTGGACGGCGACCCCTGGCAGCCCCTCCCCGTGATCGGGGAGCTGCGCGCCAAGGCCCGCGCACAGGGCCTGTGGAACCTCTTCCTGCCCGCAGGGCACGAGGGCCCCTACGCCGAGCGCTTCGGCACCCTGGGCGGCGCAGGGCTCAGCAACACCGACTACGCCCCCGTCGCCGAGCTCACCGGCCGCTCACACATCGCCCCGGCGGTGTTCAACTGCGACGCCCCCGACACCGGCAACATGGAGGTGCTCCTCAAGTACGGCTCCGAGGAGCAGAAGGAGCGGTGGCTGGAGCCCCTCCTCGACGCGCGCATCCGCAGCGCGTTCTGCATGACCGAACCCGGGGTCGCCTCCTCCGACGCCACCAACATGGAACTGCGCGCGGAGGTCGAGGGCGACGAGGTCGTGGTCAACGGCCGCAAATGGTGGTCCACCGGCATCGGACACCCCGACTGCGAGATGCTCATCGTCATGGGCCTCACCGACCCCGAGGCCGACCGCCACCAACGGCACACCATGGTGATCGTCCCCCGCAGCACCCCGGGGGTGCGGGTCGAGCGCCAGCTGGACACCATGGGCTTCCAGGACGAGCCCGGCGGCCACGGCGAAGTCACCTTCACCGACGTGCGCGTGCCCCTGGCCAACGTCATCGCCGGACCGGGACGCGCCTTCGAGATCGCCCAGGGACGCCTGGGCCCAGGCCGTGTCCACCACTGCATGCGCCTGATCGGCCTGGCCGAAAAGGCCCTCGAACTCGCCTGCGAGCGCGGGCTGTCGCGCACGGCCTTCGGCAAGCCCCTCGTCAACCTGGGCGGCAACCGCGAACGCGTCGCCGACGCCCGCATCGCCATCGACTCAACCCGCCTCCTGGTGCTCAACACCGCCTGGAAACTGGACCAGGGCGGCCCGCTGAACGCCCTGAGCGAGGTCAGCCAGATCAAGGTGGCCGCGCCGAACATGGCCCAGGAGGTCATCGACTTCGCCATCCAGCTACACGGCGGCGCCGGGCTATCGAACGACTTCCCGCTCGCCGGCGCCTGGACCAGCGCGCGGGCCCTGCGCCTGGCCGACGGCCCCGACGAGGTCCACCGCGGGGTCGTCGCCCGCCTCGAACTGATGAAGCACGGAGCGAAGAGATGAGCGCCCGCACCGAGAACGGCCGCAGAGTCCTGGTCACGGGCGGGGCCTCGGGGCTGGGCGCCGCCCTCGTCGCCGCCTTCGCCGCGCGCGGTGACCGGGTGATCGCCACCGACCTCGCAGAGCAGGCGCCAGACTCCCTGCCCCAGGGCGTGGAGTACCTGCGCCTGGACGTGACCTCCGACGACGACTGGGCGTCCGCCCTCGCCCACGTCGAACAGGGCGGCGGCCTGGACGTGCTGGTGAACAACGCGGGTGTGGCCGCGGGCGGACGGATCGACCACCTCACCGTGGACGACTGGCGGTCGATCACGGAGATCAACCTGTTCGGCGTGGTCCGGGGCTGCCGCACCTTCGCCCCGCTGTTCAAACGGCAGGGCTCGGGATACATCGTCAACACCGCCTCGGCGGCCGGGCTGATCCACCCGCCGACCATGAGCTCCTACAACGCGGTCAAGGCCGCGGTCGTGGCGCTCAGCGAGACCCTCCAGCACGAACTCGCGCCCTACGGCGTCACCACGTCGGTGGTGTGCCCGTCGTTCTTCCGCACGAACCTCGCCGCCTCCCTGAGCGGCAGCGATCCCGCGGTGGAGGCCTCCGCGAGCAAGCTGATCAACGGTTCGAAACTGACCGCGGACGACATCGCCGCCGAGGTGCTCAAGGGCATGGACCGCCGGAAGCCGGTCATCCTCACCGACCGGGCGGGGCGCGTCGCGGTGCGTACCAAACGCCTGCTGCGCCCCTTGTACGACCGCACGATGCGCCGGATGGCCGAAGGCGTCCGCCGCCGCGTCGAGCGGAACAACCCCGCTACGAAGAGCAGCACGGAGACGCACGCATGAGCAAGGGAACGATCATCATCACCGGGGCCTCCGCGGGCCTGGGCGCCGAGATGGCGCGGCAGTTCGCCGCCTTCGGATACGACCTGGGCCTGTGCGCCCGGCGCACCGAGAAGATGGCCGCCCTCCGGGACGAGATCGGTGCGGCCCACCCCGACCGGCGGGTGGTGCTGAAGGCCCTCGACGTCACCGACGACGAGGCCGTGTTCCAGGTCTTCAAGGAGCTCGCCGCCGAGTTCGGCGCCGTGGACCGGGTCATCGTCAACGCGGGCTTGGGCAAGGGAGCCGCGCTCGGCAAGGGCCGCTTCGACGCCAACCGGCAGACCGCCATGACCAACTTCGTGGGCGCGCTCGCCCAGTCGGAGGCAGCCGTGGAGATCTTCCGCGAACAGGGCCGCGGACACCTCGTGATGGTCTCCTCGATGTCGGCGCTGCGCGGCATGCGCAAGGCCATGACCGTCTACGCCGCGACCAAGGCAGGTGTGGCGGCCATCGCCGAGGGTCTGCGCTCGGAGCGCGTGCCAGGCCTGGACGTGTCCGTGGTCTACCCGGGCTACATCCGCTCGGAGATGAACGAACACGTCGCCCAGAAGACCCGGTTCATGGTCGACACCGAACCCGGGGTCCGCTCCATGGTCGCGGCCATCGAGAAGCGCAAAGTCAAGGCGTACGTCCCGGCGTGGCCTTGGGCCCCGATCGGCTTCCTCATGAAGCGCCTGCCGCTCTCCGTGGTCAGGAAGCTGACATGAGCGACACCCCCGGTACCCGGCCCACCGGTCGCGTCTCCGGTGCCCGCGAGGTCCGCGACGAGGACGCCTTCGACGTGGCCGCGGTGGCCGACTAGCTGCGCGAGCACGCCGAGGACCCGTCCGGGATCGAGGGCGTCCCGGAGGTGCGCCAGTTCTCCGGCGGGGCTTCCAACCTCACGTACCTGCTGCGCTACCCGGGGCGGGACCTCATCCTGCGCCGCCCGCCGGCCGGGCAGAAGGCGAAGAGCGCACACGACATGGGGCGCGAGTACCGCATCCAGTCCCGGCTGGCCCCGGTGTTCCCGCACGTCCCGGCGATGGTGGCGTTCTGCGACGACGAGTCCGTCATCGGCTCGGAGTTCTACGTCATGGAGCGCCTGGCGGGACCGATCCCCCGCAAGGAGCTCCCCGCGACGTCTCCCTCTCCCCCGGCGAGGTCCGACGGCTGTGCGTCAGCGACCCGTGGCTGAAGCCACGGGCTTGCAGGTAGGTGCCCACCTGGCTGATAGGAGACCTCCCGCGTCCAGCACCCCCTCAATGTTGGGAGGGTACGGGGGCGGCTGACTGGCGCCCCGCGATCCACGCCGCCTCGCCCCGGTGGGCGAGGTTGCGCGAAGTATTCACATCGGCGTGCAACACCACACCACACCACACCCCCGGCACGCGAACACCGACCGGGAGGGCCGGTTGTGTCTGCTGGTGTGGTCGCACGCCGAGCAGGACTGCGAGGTGTAGGCCGCATCCACGACCACCACGGGAACCCCGGCCCTGCGAGCTTTGTAGGAGAGGAAGTCGCGCAGCTGGGCGAAACTCCACGAATGCAACATGGCGCGTTGGTGTTTGGCCTGCCGTACCCGGCCACGGATGCCCTGGAGGTCTTCCAGGGCGATGCCGTGGCCGGTGCGTTCGGCCCGCTCCACGATGTGCTTGGAAATCTGGTGGTTGACGTCCCGCGCTCGCCGGGCCTCCTTGCGGCGCTGGCGCTTGAGCTGGCGTTTGGCGCTCTTGGTGTTCTTGGCCTGCAGCTTGGCGCGCAACCGGTTTTGCCGCTTGCGGTACCGGTTGAGCTGGCGCCCGGCGTAGCGTTGGCCGGTGGGGGTGGTGGCGATCTCCACGATGCCCAGGTCCACCCCCGCAAACCCCGAAGGCTCCTCGTTCAGCCGAGCCTCGGGCACCTCACAGGTGGCGGCCAGGTAACCACTGCCCGTCCTGGTGCATCAGGTCGCTCTCCCCCTGCTGATACTGGGCCAGGAGTTTGAGCTGGTCGGGCGCGCAGGTGAAGGCCAGGTTCTTCATCCGGCCGTGGGTGGTCCAGATCGAGACCGTGCGCGCATCCATCTGCCAGGACAGACAGCGCGCATCGAACGGTTGGGCCGCCTCCGGTTGGAAGGCCACCGGGGTGGTCTCGGCGCGCCTGCGGCGCGGCGAACCCGCGCGTCCCAGGTGTCCGGCCTTCAGGTGGGCCTGCCGGGTGGTGTAGGCGTCGGCGACCTTGCCGATCACCCGCACCGCGGGCTGGGCCGAGAGGCCGAAGGAGGCCTTGAGGTCGGCGTAGACCGCTTTTTGCAGGGCGTACTTGTTCCGGGCCCCGGTGGCCTGGGCGATCTGGGAGGCGTGGTTGGCGGCCCGGTTACAGGCGTGCAAGGTCTCTTGAAGAGTCCGTGCCTGTTCAGGCGAGGGCAGGAGTTTGACCCGCACCACCAGCTTCATGGTCGAACACACTAACGACCCACCCGCCGCTGGTGGGGCCAAACAAGAAAACTGGTCTGCGATGGGCGACGCAACTGTCACAGACCGCCACCTTCCTCGAAGCGAACAGGGCGATTCCTCCCGGGCATCCTCGCCCAAGACAGGTGAACGTGCTGGACCTGCTCGCGGATCTGCACTCGGTTGACACCGAGGCGGCGGGGCTGGCCGAGTTCGGCCGCGGTGAAGGGTACGTGGCCCGCCAGGTCGCGGGCTGGTCCAAGCGGTACCGGGCCGCCAAGACCTGGAACATGGGTTCGTTCGAGAAGGTGATGGGCTGGCTGGCGGCCAACCAGCCCCGGGACCGGCGCACCTGCCTGATCCACAACGATTTCCGGTTCGACAACGTCGTCCTGGACGCCGAGGACCCCACCCGCCCGGTCGGACTCCTGGACTGGGAGATGGCCACCCTCGGAGACCCGCTCATAGATCTGGGCGGTTCCCTCGCGTACTGGGTGGAGGCCGGTGAAGACCCGCTGTTCCGCCTGTTCCGGCGCCAGCCCACCCACCTGGAGGGCATGCTCACCCGCACCGAGGCCCGCGACCACTACCTGGAGCGCGTCGGTATCGGGCTCACCGAACGCGAGTGGGCGTTCTACGAGGTCTTCGGGCTGTTCCGCCTCGCGGTCATCTGCCAGCAGATCTACTACCGGTACCACCACAAGCAGACCACCAACCCGGCATTCCGGTTCTTCGGGCTGGCCTGCCGCCTGCTGGAGCAGCGCTGCATGAGGATCATCCGCCGCGCCGACCGCTGACCCCGCGGTCCCGGGCGCGCCTGAAGCGCCCCCGGGGCGGCGTCACAGCTCCTGGACGGTCCGCATGATCCGGTCCCGGGCGTCGCTGCCCTCGGGAACCGGAACCAGCGGGTGGATGTGGAAGGCGCCCTCCTGCTCGAACAGGTGGGACTCTCCCCCCACTTCAGTCACCAGTTCGTGCAGTCGGCGCGTGTCCGGCAACAGCAGGTCTCGCGTACCGATGTAGAGGTCCATGGGCGGCAGGGTCGCCAGTTCCCCGTAGACCGGACTCAGCCGTGGCAGGGACAGGTCGTCGCCGCCCGCCCAGGACCTGGCCGCCTCCACCATGCCCACGGGGCTCAGCCAGGGATCGCGCACTTCCACTTCGGCGATGCCGGGGTTGGACATCGTCATGTCGGCCCACGGAGAAATCAGAAGCAACCTCGCGGGCTCCGGCAGCCCCGCGCCAGTCAGGGTCTGGGCCAGGGCGAGCGCGAGCCCGCCGCCGGCGGAGTCCCCCGCGATCAGCGTCCGCCCGGGTGACACGTCCCCGAGAAGCTCCCGGTAGACCTCCGTCAGGAACGGGAAGGCCTCCCGGTAGGTGTGTTCGGGGGCCAGCCCGTAGATCGGCACCTCCACCCGGCAGCCCGCGTCGGCCATCCTGGAGATCAGCACCCAGTGCCACGCGGCGATCTCGCTGACGTAGGTGCCTCCGTGCACGTACAGCACGGCCTTGTCCGTCTCCTCGACTTCGCGGGGAAGCACCGTGTAGGTGGAGAAGCCACCGACATCCCGGAGGGTGATCCAGTGCCGCTGGGTGAGCCAGATGGGCGGGTCGGGGTCGTCCTTGGGTTCGTGGAGCCACTCCCTGGTGTCCTCCGCCGATTCCAGGGTTGGTTTACGGAAGACCCGGAGGGCCAAAGACAGCAGGCGCGTCATCAGGCTCGGCATGGGTGCCACCCTCCTCAGGAAGTCCTGTCATGGAGCCTTTCACAAGCTCACGGCAGGGCGGACCGAGGAGGGCCCTGGAACCCCGATGTGGCGTCCAGCGGGCAGTCCGGCCCTGAACCGGAGGACTCAGGACTGCTGACAATGGGTGTTGGGTTCTCCTGCCCTTGGGGTGTGCCCCTTTCCGCGTGGGTGCGGGAGGTTCCCCGCGGGTGCGGGAGGTTCCCAGCGGGTGCGGGAGGTTCCCCGCAGGTGCGGGAGGTTCCCCGCAGGTGCGGGAGGTTCCCCGCAGGTGCGGGAGGTTCCCCGCAGGTGCGGGAGGTTCCCCGCAGGTGCGGGAGGTTCCCCGCAGGTGCGTTCGGTCCTGCGTGGCCGTGGGGTTCTCTGCGGGTGCGGGTTGCCCCGTTTCCTGCCGCTTGATGGTGGCCGTCTCCGCTGCGCGCGTCAAGGTCGTCGCCGTCGAAGCGCTGGCGCGCTGTCGAGGGCGCTCCACCTTGACCCGCTTCGCTGCGACGGCGGGTCGGCGGCTATCAGGAAACGGGGGACGTGTGGTCGGGGTGGCGACGGGACCGGCCTTCGGCCGGGAACTGCCCCGAGCCTGCGGCCCGGTCCGGCCGTGGCCGGCCGGATTCCTTCCCGTAGGTCTGGTTGTGTCGGCAGACGCGTCGCAATCCAGTGGCCGGCCGGCGACGAAGAGCCCGATTAGGCCGGGGCGTGGCTGGGCGCGTCCCACCGGTCTTCCGGCTCGGCGGTGGGTGGCCAATACGGGTGCGGGTGGTGCTGTTGGACCGGTCGGGTGTGGGTTCCAGGGCATCGAACCCCCCTGTTGGAGTCATTTTGGGCACCGAGATTGCCTCCAGGGAGGGGGTTCACCGGCCCCCGGGTGCTTCCGGGAGGGGGCTCGGCGCCCCAGGCGCCCCCAAGTGGGGGTAGCGGGCGTCCCCCGGGGGCAGCCCCGCTGTCCGAAACTGGCCCGGCGAAGATGACCGCTGCGTCCGAAACCGGTTGATCCCCGATGATCTTGCCCCTGGCTCAACCCTCGACGGCCGAGGGTGGAGCTGGGAGCAAGATCATCGTTGGAAAGGGGGGCTGAATCCGACCGAAAGCCCGGTGGGACGCGCTCAGCCACCCGCCCGGCCTGATCGGGCCCTTCGTCGCCCACTGGCCACTGGAATGCGACGCGCTGGCCGATCAAGCCGGGCGGACGGGCAGGCATCCGGCCGACCACGGCCGGACCGGGCGAAGCCCGGCCCACCGGGCCGCAGGCCCGGGGCCCGAAGGGCCCCATATCGGCCCCGACCACACCTCCCCCGTTCCTGACAGCCGCCAACCCGCCGTCGCAGCGAAGCGGGTCAAGGTGGAGCGCCCTCGACAGCGCGCCAGCGCTTCGACGGCGACGACCTTGACGCGCGCAGCGGAGACGGCC
Organism: Nocardiopsis oceani; assembly: GCF_054777395.1. Taxonomy (NCBI): domain Bacteria; kingdom Bacillati; phylum Actinomycetota; class Actinomycetes; order Streptosporangiales; family Nocardiopsidaceae; genus Nocardiopsis; species Nocardiopsis oceani. Next base: position 112,565 of record NZ_BAAHAR010000008.1, on the reverse strand, counting down.
ACCATCAAGCGGCAGGAAACGGGGCAACCCGCACCAGCAGCAAACCCACACCCACCGCGAGCCCCCACGCAGAACCCCAAGCCCACCCCGAACCCCATGCCCGCGCGGACCTCCCACACCCGCAGGGGAACCACCCGCACCCACGCGGAAAGGGGCACCCCCAAAGGGCAAGAGAACCCAACACCTTTTCTCAGCTTCTCAGCAGACTCTCAGAGCAGCACGAGGTCGTCGCGGTGGACCAGCTCCCGCTCGTAGGAGGGGCCCATTTCCCGGGCCAGCCAGCGGGTGGAGCGGCCCATGAGGTCGGGCACCTCGGCCGCGTCGTAATTGACCAGACCGCGGGCGACCACCGTGCCCGACTCGTCGCGCAGGTCCACGGGGTCCCCGGCGCTGAACTCACCGTGCACCTTCACCACCCCGGCGGGCAGCAGCGAGGCCTTCTCGCTCACCACCGCGTTGACCGCGCCCGGGTCCAGCACCAGACTGCCGCGGCCGGCGGTGGCGTGGGCCAGCCACAGCTGACGGGCGGAAGGGCGGCGGCGGTCGGCAGGGGCGAAGAACGTGCCCACCCGGTCCCCGGCCAGGGCCGAGCGTGCGTTGGCGGCCGAGGTCAGCACGGTGTGCACGCCCGCCTCAGTGGCGATCCGGGCGGAGTCCACCTTGGTGACCATGCCGCCGGTGCCCACACCGCGCTTGCCGGTGCTGCCAATGTCGATGCCGTCGAGGTCCGCGGGGCCGCGGACCAGGTTCACCACCGAGGTGCCCTCATCGGCCGGGTTGCCGTCGTAGAGGGCATCCACGTCCGAGAGCAGTACCAGGGCGTCGGCGCGCATCAGGTGCGCCACCAGCGCCGCCAGGCGGTCGTTGTCCCCGAAGCGGATCTCATGGGTGGCCACGGTGTCGTTCTCGTTGACGATCGGCAGGGCACCGATGTCGAGGAGGCGGCGCAGAGTGCGCTGGGCGTTGCGGTGCTGTACCCGGCGCATCATGTCCTCCACCGTGAGCAGGACCTGGGCGGCGGTCAGGCCGTGACCGGCCAGCTCGGCGGCGTAGGAGGCCACGAGCAGGCCCTGGCCGACGCTCGCGGCAGCCTGCTGGGATGCCAGGTCACGCGGGCGCCGCGGCATCCCCAGCGGGCTCATGCCTGCCGCCACCGCGCCGGAGGAGACCAGGATCACCTCCTGGCCGAGGGCGCGGCGGGCGGCCAGCACCTCGACCAGGTCCCGGATACGGCCGGAGTCGATCAGCCCCTCCGAGGTGGTCAGTGAGGAGGACCCCACCTTGACCACCACCCGGCGGGCGTCGCCGATCGCCGTGCGCCCGGTCTGCTCCAGGGGGTCGATGTGCTGCTGTTCGGTGTTTGCGCTGTGCACCACGAGGGGCTTTCCATCCGTGGCACGGAGCCCGGACCGGGCGCCGTGTCCCTACCTGTATGGGTCCGGCTGGTATGGAGCGGTCGGTCCCCGCGCGGGTCAGCCCAGCCGGGCGTCGGTTCCGCGCGGGCCAGACGGGACGGCCTCGGCGTCCGCGGAGGTGTCCCAGTCGAAGACCACCGAGTCCTCCTCCGTACCGATGTGCACCTCGGCGCCCTCCTTGGCACCCGCCTTAGCCAGCTCCTCCTCGATACCCAGGCGGTTGAGGCGCTCGGACAGGTAGCCGACGGCCTCGTCGTTGGAGAAGTCGGTCTGGCGCACCCAGCGGGCGGGCTTGTCGCCGCGCACCTGGAAGACGTTGTCACCGATCGGCACGACCTCGAAGGGGGTGTCGCCGATCATCTTCGGCCGGATCACGACGCGGGTGGGCTCGGCGGCCGGTGCGGCGGCGCGGGCCGCGGCGACCTGCTCGCCCAGTGCGAAGGAGAGTGCGCGCAGCCCTTCGCGGGAGGCCGCGGAGGCCTCCATGACCTTGTACCCGCGCTCCTCCAGGATCGGGGTGACCAGGTCGGCCAGGTCACGGCCGTCGGGCACGTCCACCTTGTTCAGGGCGACGATGCGCGGGCGGTCGGACAGGTCCACCCCGGCCTGTTCGCCGTAGGCGGCCAACTCGGCCTCAAGGGCGTCCAGGTCGCTGACCGGGTCGCGGTTGGGCTCGAAGGTGGCGCAGTCCAGGACGTGCAGAAGGGTGGAGCAGCGCTCGATGTGGCGCAGGAACTCCAGACCGAGGCCCTTGCCGGCGCTCGCGCCGGGGATCAGGCCGGGCACGTCGGCGATGACGTACTGGGTGGCACCCGCCTCCACCACGCCCAGGTTCGGGATGAGGGTGGTGAACGGGTAGTCGGCGATCTTGGGCCTGGCCGCGGACATCGCGGCGATCAGCGAGGACTTGCCTGCGCTGGGGAAGCCCACCAGGCCGACGTCGGCGATGGTCTTCATCTCCAGCCGGACGTCGAAGGCCTCGCCCTCCTCGCCCTTGAGGGCGAAGCCGGGGGCCTTGCGCTTCTTGGAGGCCAGCGCGGCGTTGCCCAGGCCGCCGTTGCCGCCCTGGGCCAGCACCAGGCGGGTGCCGTGTCCGACCAGGTCGGCGATGACCTCACCGTTGTCCTTGGTGACCACCGTGCCGTCGGGCACGGTCAGGACGAGCTCCTGGCCGTTGGCTCCGGCTCGGTGGCCGCCCTGGCCGGGCGTACCGTTCTGCGCGCTGCGGTGCGGTCGGCGCTGGTAGTCCAACAGGGTCGCGGACTGGGTGTCGACCTCGAGGACGACGTCGCCGCCCCGGCCGCCGTTGCCCCCGTCCGGGCCGCCCAGCGGCTTGAACTTCTCCCGGTGCACGGAGGCGCAGCCATGCCCGCCGTTTCCGGCCTTGACGTGCAAGACCGCCTCGTCGACGAAGTCAGGCATTGCTCTCCCCGGGGTTCAGGGGCCACCACCGCCCGGCGGGGCCCGATACTGCATGCGTGTCACCTGTGACAACGCGAGGGGCGGGCCAGTGTTTCCCTGGCCCGCCCCCGAAAACCGCTCTTGATCGGCGCGAACTGCTAGGCGCCGGCCGGAACGATGTTGACGGCCTTGCGGCCGCGGAAGTTGCCGAACTTGACCTCGCCCTCGACCAGGGCGAACAGCGTGTCGTCGCCACCACGGCCGACGTTGGCGCCGGGGTGGAACCTGGTGCCGCGCTGACGGATCAGGATCTCACCGGCGGAAACCTGCTGACCACCGAAACGCTTCACGCCGAGGCGCTTAGCGTTGGAGTCGCGACCGTTCTTGGTGGACGAAGCGCCCTTCTTGCTTGCCATATCTCCAGGCCTCCTACTTCGCCGCGATGCCGGTGACGCGCACCTGGGTGTGCTTCTGGCGGTGCCCCTGGCGCCTCTTGTAACCGGTCTTGTTCTTGTACTTCAGGATATTGATCTTGGGGCCCTTGGTCTCGCCGAGGACCTCGGCGGTGACCGTGTAGCCGTTCAGCTTGTCGGCCTCGCTGATGACACTGTCACCGTCGACCACAAGGATGGGCTGCCACGTCAGGGTGGCACCGGTCTCATCCGAGACCCTGTCGATGTTCAGGACGTCATCGACAGACACCTTCTCCTGTCGGCCGCCCGCTCGCACGATCGCGTACACCGGGGAACTCTCTTCCTGCTCGCTCAACGAATAATGCGCTCACTCATGACCGTGATGCCACGATCCACGAATCGCCTGTAGCGGGGCGTGGGGATCTGAGGGAAACAAACCCACCTTGGTGGAGAGCACTTCGGTCTCGGGGCGCGCGAACATTTGGGGCGCGCCGACGCACCGTCCATCAGATTACCATCGACCCGGCACAGGACCGCACACGTGTCCTGGTCCGAACCCGTTCGTTACCGGGTCCGGACCAGGTTGCTGTCCCGCCTTTACCGCCGGTCGGTCAGCCGGCGTCGACCGCGGTGGACCCACTGGTCGGTGAGGTCACCGCCGTCTTGGTCCGCCGCGTACGGCGACGCTTGGGCCGCTCAGCGGTGCCGTCGGACTCGCCGTCGGCGGAGGCGGGTGCCTCGGTGGCGTCGGTGTCCGAGTCCTGCTCGTCACCGCTCGCCTGCGCCTGCTCACCCTCACCGCTGTCGGCCTTCGCGGCCTTGCGGGTGCTGGTGCGCCTGCGGGTCTTCTTCGCCGGTGCCTCCTCGGCCGCAGGGGCCTCGGTCTGCTCCGTGCTCTGTCCGTCCTGCTGCGCCTCGTCCCCGGCCTCCGCGGGGTCCGCTGCCTTCTTGGCCCGGGACGTGCGCTTACGGGTCTTCTTCGCGGGTGCGGGCTGTTCGGACGCGTCCTGCTCAGCTGCGACCGGCTCTGAAGCTGCCTGCTCGGATTCAGGTGCCTGTGCTTCGGCGGGCTCGGACTCGTTCTCCGGCGGCCCTGCGACCCGGCGGCTTCGGCCCTTGGCCGCGGCCTTGGCCGGCTTGCCCGATTTCTCGGCCTTGTCCCCGGGGTGGTCTCCGCCGTCGGCGTTCTCGTCGCCGCCCGCGGACTTGTCGGCCTTGTCCTGCTTGTCCTTGTCGGCCTTCTCACCCGAGGGCTCGACCTCGGCCTTGCCCTTTTTCTTCTTGCGGCCACCGGTGCTGCCGCCGCCCTTGTTCTCCACTGGTTCGCTGGAGACCACCAGGCCGCGACCGTTGCAGTGGTCACAGTTGTGGGAGAAGGCTTCGAGCAGGCCCTGCCCGACCCGCTTACGGGTCATCTGCACCAGGCCCAGCGAGGTGACTTCGGCCACCTGGTGCTTGGTGCGGTCGCGCGAGAGGCACTCGAGCATCCGGCGGAGCACCAGGTCGCGGTTGGACTCCAGCACCATGTCGATGAAGTCGACCACGATGATGCCGCCGATGTCGCGCAGCCGGAGCTGGCGCACGATCTCCTCGGCCGCCTCGAGGTTGTTCTTGGTGACCGTCTCCTCGAGGTTGCCGCCCTGCCCGGTGAACTTGCCGGTGTTGACGTCGACCACGGTCATGGCCTCGGTCCGGTCGATGATCAGCGAACCGCCGCTGGGCAGGTAGACCTTGCGGTCGAGAGCCTTGTTGATCTGCTCATCGATCCGGTAGGCGGAGAAGACGTCCTGGTCCTCGGACCAGTGCGACAGGCGCTCGGCGAGGTTGGGCGCCACGTAGTCCACGTACTCGTGGACGGTGGTCCACGCCTCGTCACCGGAGACGACGAGGCTGGAGAAGTCCTCGTTGAACACGTCGCGCACGACTCGGACGGTGAGGTCCGGCTCGCTGTTGAGCAGGGCCGGGGCGCTCGCCGACTTGGACTTGCGCTTGATCGAGTCCCACTGCTTGGCCAGGCGGTTGATGTCGCGCTCGAGCTCCTCCTCGCTGGCGCCTTCGGCCGCCGTGCGCACGATCACCCCGGCGCCGGAGGGCATCACCTTCTTGAGGATGGCCTTGAGGCGGGCGCGCTCCTTGTCAGGGAGCTTACGGCTGATACCGGTCATCGAACCGCCGGGCACGTACACCAGGTAGCGGCCGGGCAGGCTGATCTGGCTGGTCAGACGGGCGCCTTTGTGTCCGACCGGGTCCTTGGTGACCTGCACCAGCACCGACTGGCCGGACTTGAGCACGGACTCGATGCGCTTGGGCTGGCCCTCCAGGCCGAAGGAGTCCCAGTTGACCTCGCCCGCGTACAGCACGGCGTTACGGCCCTTGCCGATGTCGACGAAGGCGGCCTCCATCGACGGCAGCACGTTCTGCACCCGGCCCAGGTACACGTTGCCCACGTACGAACGGTGCGCGGCCCGGTCGACGTAGTGCTCGACCAGGACGTCGTCCTCGAGGACGGCGATCTGGGTGCGGTCACCGGTCCTGCGGACCACCAGGTCGCGCTTGACCGCTTCCCGGCGGGCCAGGAACTCCGATTCGGTGACGATCGGCGCGCGGCGCCGACCCTGCTCGCGCCCCTCGCGGCGGCGCTGCTTCTTGGCCTCCAAGCGGGTGGAACCGCGGACCGCCTGGACCTCGTTCTCGATGGGCCGTTCCGGACGCGGCTCGCGCACCTTGACCACGGTGTTCGGCGGGTCGTCGTTGGTGTTCTCGCCACCCGAGCCCGTCCGGCGCCGCCTACGGCGGCGCCGTCGACTGCTGCCCCGCTCATCACCGTCATCGGAGTCGCCACCGGAGCCGCCCTCGGAGCTGTCGTCCTCCTCGGTGGCGGACGATTCCGTCTTCTCCGTCTTCCGGCGGTCCTTGGTGGAGCCCTCCGCAGGCGCGGTGTCGTCCTGGCCGTCCTCGTTGTCGCCGTCATCGGCGCCACGCGACCGGCCTCGGCCGCGGCCGCCTCGGCGACGGCGGCGGCGACTCGGGCGCTCGTCCGAACCGGTCTCCTCGGCCTGGTCGTCCTGCTCGTCGGTCTCTTCCTCGACCTCCGGCTCAGCGACCTCCTGGGGCTTCTGCTGGGCCTTCCTGGCCTTCTCCTTGGTCTTGACCGGAGCGCTCTGATGGGCGACCGGAGGCTGGAAGAGCATGCCGCCTGGCGGCTGGAAGGCGGAGCCGCCGGATTCTTCCGGGGCCTCCTCCCGGACCTCTTCCTCGGGAGCCTCAGCGGCGGGTGCCTCGACCGTCTTCGCGGCACGGCCGCGAGTCCTGGTGCGGGATCGGCCCTTGGGGCCGGTGCCCTCGGACTCGTCAGCGCTGTCCGAGGCCTTGTTCCCCTGGCCTTTGCTCTCCTGGGCCTTGTTCGCCGAGGCCTGCTCGCCCGTGGACCGGGTACGGCCGCGGCGCGTGGCTGCGGCCGGAGCGTCCTCGGGGCGGCCGGCGGCACGCACGGTCCGCCTACGAGAGCTAGGAGTGGTCACCTCGGTCTTGACCGTGCCGCCCTCGCCGGAACCGGCCAGGGTGGTGGTCGGTTTGGCCGGCGCGGAGAACACGTCGTCTGGCTCAGGGGGTGGACCTGCCGCGCGGCGAGCGCCCTTGGCGGACGCGGGTGTGGTCACCCGCACCGCGCCGTCCCCCGAGGGGGGCGTCGCCGCCCTGTTCTCGGTTGTTTCAGTTGTACCCGCGGTGCCTTCGGCACCGTTCTTGGGCTCGTTGTCGAGCATCCGGGCGGTCTCCCGTCAAAGCCTCCGGGCGCGCCGCGACCTCGCGGTCGGCGTCGCGGCTCACGAAAGCTGTCGTCGCTGTGTCAGCGCCGGCGGCACCAGAGTGCCTCCGGGGCAAAGTCCTGTGGTTTCGCCCATGTTCCCCGCTTTGGGACCGCTCATCCTCGCGGTCCCGTCATGGACGATGACGGCCGTGGTGCGCGGGTGCGTCGATCGTTCGTCTTGTCGTGCGCGGGCCCGGCGCTCTCGGTGGTGGGAGCTTCGGGTCGGTCCGCGTCGAACGGGTCGGCAATCACACCTGTCGCCTCGTCCAGTGGCCCCTGCGCCAGCCTGGTCATCTTCGGTGATGACGGCGGCGCGAGGTCGGCCAGTTGGCGAAGGCCGGTCAGCACGTCGTCTGGTCGTACAGCAGGTTGCGTGTGCCGTACGGCCATTCGAAGTATGGCATATGTCGCGTGTCGGTCCCCTGGGGCGCGCCCATGGGATCCGCTACACACGTCGATGCCGAGAACAGCCGGGCGGGTGTCGAAGCGGCGTCGGCCCTTCTTCGTCATCCGTTCCACCTCAACACTGTCGGCGGCCAGATAGGCAGCCACCGACTTGGCGGCGTCGTCGGGGTCGACGTCCGCCATCTCCACTCGCCATTCGGAGGCCTGAAGCCGGTCGGCCAGACCCGGTGTCCGGGCCTCGACGACCTCGAGCACATCGACACCGTCGGGCATGGCCGCGTCGATAGCGTCCCTGACCTGTTCGGGTCGGCATGCCTGGGCCAGAGTGAGCTCTAGATACTCCGCCTCGCTGGCGACCCCGGTCGGGGCCGCGCCGGTATAGGAGATCTTGGGGTGTGGTGAGAAGCCAGCGGAGAACGCCACCGGCACAGAGGCCCTACGCAGGGCCCTCTCCAGTGCCCGGGCGAGATCACGGTGGCTTGCGAATCGCATGCGTCCGCGCTTGGCGTAGCGGACGCGAAGCCGTTGGCCGGGTTTGGCGGTGGAGGGTGAGGTGGTGCCCTCGTGTGCGGGGGGCAGCTCAACTCCTTTCCTCAGTGCCCCCTGAGTCCGGACCGGCTGTGGCGGCCCGCAGGGGCTGTTCCTCGTCCTGTTCAGCGTACGGTGCGCCGCGGTGCACATGCGCCAACAGGACTACGCATACCGGTACCTCCCCCACTGACCTGCGGCCGAAAAGTACCGACCAGGTCTGAGCGGGTGCTGAACCGGTGTTCACCACCAGAACACGGGGGCCTGAGAAAAAAATCCAAAGAAAATCCGCAATCGATGGCAACCCATCGCGCGACCCGCGAGTCTTACTTCACGTACGGCCCGGCGCGAGCGGGGCGCCGGGCCGTACACCTTCCGGACACAGCCGATGCGACTCCCCTCCACACAGGGTCGAGGTGCGGGGCGGGGTACACGGCAGAGAGCGCCCGAAGCGCGCATCCTACTCTTTTTCCTCCCAGGACACACTGGTTTCACCCGTTTCTGTCTGCATTCGTGTTGCCCTGGACCTCGTTACGCACCCAGTACCCCTCCCCCTCAAGCTCCTCCCCCGTCTCCTCAGACACACGCCTCAGGCCCGGAGCCCGGCCAGCACTACTTCCACGGTCCGCTGGCGCGCCGCCTCGTTCGCACCCCCGCGCTCGCGGGCCATGCACCCCTCCATCAACGCCTTGACGTCGGTCGCGTCCACGTCCTCGCGGACGGCTCCGGCCCGCTGCGCTTCGGCCAGGAGGCCTCCGAGCGCGGCGCCCACGTCGCACCCGGTGTCGCTCACCGCGGCCGCGACGTCGAACCCGCCTCCCCGCAGGGCCTCGCCAAGCCCGTGGTCGAGTGCGCCTTCTTCGACCATGAAGGAGAAGAAGGCCGCGAAGGCCTCCCAGGGCTCCATGTCCGCACCGAACCGGCGCGCGGCTCCGACCAAGCGCTCCATTCGGCTGAGCACGATCGCCCGGTAGAGGTCCTCCTTCGCGGGGAAGTGCCTGCTGACGGTCCCTGTCCCGACCCCCGCACGCCGGGCGATCTCTTGGACCGGCACGGAGAGCCCTTCAGTCGCGAAAGCCTCCACCGCCGCTTGAAGAACCTTCTCCCTGTTGCGTCTGGCATCGGCGCGCACGCGCCACCTTCCCTTCACCGAGCAATAGACAATCGGGACGCCCATCCCGTATATTCCGAACAACCGGGATGGATATCCCGATTCTATTCGGAAGGACACCGTCATGCGTGACGTCACCTTAGGCAGCAACGGTCCCGTTTGTCTCCGCCCTCGGGCTCGGTTGCATGGTCCTGAACCAGTCCTACGGCGCGCCAGCCCATCGCGACGACGCCCTCGCCACCCTCGAACACGCCCTCGACCTCGGCATCCGCTTCTGGGACACCTCCGATGCCTACGCCTTCGGCGAGAACGAGGAGCTGCTCGGCGCGGCAGTGGCCCGTTTCGGCCGTGACAACGTCGTCCTGGCCAGCAAGTTCGGCGGGGTCTTCGACCCCGACACCAAGGAGCCGACCGGCATCCGCGGTGACCCCGACTACGTCCACCAGGCCTGCGACGCGAGCCTGGCACGCCTCGGCACCGACCACATCGACCTCTACTACCAGCACCTCCCCGACCCGGCCGTCCCCGTGGAGGAGACCGTCTCGGCCATGGCCGAGCTGGTCGAAGCGGGCAAGGTCGGCCACATCGGGCTCTCCAACGTCACCGCCGCGCAGGTGCGTGCCGCCCACCGGGTGCACCCGGTCGCGGCCGTACAAAGCGAGTGGTCCCTGTTCGCCCGGGGCGCCGAACGCGAGCTCGTACCCGCGTGCGTCGAGCTCGGGATCGGTTTCGTCCCCTACTCGCCGCTGGGACGCGGCTTCCTCACCGGGGCCTTCACCAACCCCAACGACCTCGCTGAGGACGATGTGCGCCGTGCCTACCCGTGGTTCGCAGAGGGCAACGTCCGCGGCAACGCGGCACTGCTGGCCCCGGTTCGGCGCGTGGCCGAGAAGCGGGACGCCACCCCAGCCCAGGTAGCGCTGGCCTGGCTGGCACACCGCGCCGAGGACACCGGTGTCGCCGCCGCGCCCATCCCCGGCACCAAGCGGGCCGCTCGCCTGGACGAGAACGCCGGTTCCCTGGATCTCCGGCTCACCGACGCCGAAATCGCCGACCTCGACCCCCTGGCCGCGCGCGTAGCCGGGTCGCGCCGCCCGGATCTGCCGCCCGAACTGCGGTCGCTGATGCCCGACGACCACGGCGAGGATGCCGCCCACCCCTGACCGGATCGGGCCAGGACCGGCCCGGGCTCATCGAAACACACCGCGGGCGCGCGAGGCACCACCCCGCGTGCCCGTCGGGGTCCGGTTACCGGACCACGGTCAGCGGCAGCATCGGACGGCCACCGGCCTCATCGTTGATCTGGATCTCAGTGCCCATGGTGGGACACACACCGCAGTCGTAGCAGGGGTTCCAGCGGCAGTCGTCGATCTCCACCGACTCGTTCCCGTGCAAGGAGTCCTGCCAGTCCTGCCAGAGCCAGGAGCGGTCCAGCCCGGCGTCCAGGTGGTCCCAGGGCAGGACCTCGTCCTCGTCGCGCTCACGGGTGGTGAACCAGTCCACGTCCACCCCGGTTCCGGCCAGTCCGGTCTCGCCCGCCTTCATCCAGCGGTCGTAGGAGAAGTGTTCGCTCCAGCCGTCGAAGCGGCCGCCCGCGTTCCACGCCTCCTCGACGATCCGGCCGACCCGGCGGTCGCCCCGGGACAGCAGGCCCTCCACGATGGATGGTCGGCCCTCGTGGTAGCGCAGACCGATGGACTTGCCGAACTTGCGGTCCCCGCGGAGCCGGTCCCTCAGCTTGCGCAGGCGGGCGTCCACGTCCTCGTGGGAGGTCTGGGCGGCCCACTGGAACGGGGTCTGGGGCTTGGGCACGAAACCGCCGATGGAGACCGTGCAGCGGATGTCCTTGCGTCCGGTCACCTCCCGGCCGATACGGATCACCTCGGTGGCCAGGTCGGCGATGGCCAGGACGTCCTCGTCCTCCTCGGTGGGCAGGCCGCACATGAAGTAGAGCTTCACCTGCCGCCATCCGGCTTCGTAGGCGGCGGTGACGGTACGGATGAGGTCGGCCTCGGTGACCATCTTGTTGATCACCCGGCGCATCCGCTCGCTGCCGCCCTCGGGGGCGAAGGTCAGGCCGGAGCGGCGACCGTTGCGGGTCAGCTCGTTGGCGAGGTCGATGTTGAAGGCGTCCACCCTGGTCGAGGGCAGCGACAGCCCGGTGTTGGTGCCCTCATAGTGGTCCGCGAGGTTCTTGGCGATGTCACCGATCTCGCTGTGGTCGGCGCTCGAGAGCGAGAGCAGGCCCACCTCCTGGAAGCCGGAGGACTTCACCCCGTCCTCGACCATCTTCTGGACGGTCTGCTGGTTGCGCTCGCGAACCGGCCTGGTGATCATCCCGGCCTGGCAGAACCGGCAGCCTCGGGTGCAGCCGCGGAAGATCTCCACGCTGTACCGCTCGTGCACGGACTCGGCCGTGGGCACGATCGGCCGCTTCGGATAGGGCCACTGGTCCAGGTCCATCACGGTGTGCTTCTGCACCGTGTTCGGTACCCCCGGGCGGTTGGGCGTGTACGCCGCGATCCGGCCGTCCTCCTGGTAGCTCACGTCGTAGAAGCGCGGCACGTACACTCCGCCGGTGGCAGCCAGGCGCAGCAGCAGGCCGTCCCGACCCCCTGGTTCGCCCTCCTCCTTGAACTCGCGAACGATCTCGGTGATGGCGAGGGTGATCTCCTCACCGTCACCCAGGACCACGGCGTCGAGGAAATCGGCGATGGGCTCGGGGTTGAAGGCCGCGTGCCCGCCCGCGAGGACGACCGGGTCCTCCTCGGTCCGGTCAGTGGAACGGCGCGGGATCCCGGCCAGGTCCAGGGCGGTGAGCATGTTGGTGTAGCCCATCTCGCTGGCGAAGCTCAGCCCCAGCACGTCGAAGGCGCGGATCGGCCGGTGGGCGTCGACCGTGAAGTGCGGGATGCCGTGCTCGCGCATCAGCTTCTCCATGTCCGACCAGACCGCGTAGGCGCGCTCTGCCAGGACGCCCTCGCGCTCGTTGAGGACCTCGTACAGGATCTGCACGCCCTGGTTGGGCACGCCCACCTCGTAGGCGTCCGGGTACATGAGCGCCCAGCGCACAGTCGCGGCGTCCCAGTCCTTGACGACGGAGTTGAGCTCACCGCCCACATACTGGATGGGCTTGCCCACTTGGGGCAGGAGGGGTTCGAGGCGCGGGAAGAGGCTTTCGACGGACATGGTGTAGGCCTTCGATCGGCGGACATCGTGTCTGGCTGGTTCCCGTCCGTCCCCGCGCGGGGACGGTGAGACCGGGCCACTGGACCTGGAGCCGCGGTCGCGCGGTGAAGTACCAGAGTACCGGCGGGGGTGCCTCCCGGACCGGTTGTCCACAGCCCCGACAGGCCCGGTCAGTACTCGAATCCCCGATCCCTGGAGTTGACGCCCAGGACCAAGCCGAGGGCGAGCATGTTCGCCAGGATCGCGGTGCCTCCGTAGGACACGAGCGGCAGGGGGATACCGGTCACCGGCAGCAGGCCCAGGCCCATCCCGATGTTGACGAAGGCCTGGAACCCGAACCAGCTGGCCACGCCCAGGCACAGCAGTCGCGGGTACGGAAGGTCGCAGCCCTTGGCAATGCGCAGAATCCGCCAGAGGACCACGGCGAACAGGACGATGATCGCCGCGGCACCGACGAACCCGAGTTCCTCCCCGGCGACGGTGAAGATGAAGTCGGTGTGCTGCTCGGGCACGAACCGCCCATGGGTCTGTTCTCCCTGGAAGAGCCCGGTGCCGTCGAAACCGCCGGACCCCACGGCGATCAGTGCCTGGGCGGAGTTGTAACCCGCGCCCTGGGGATCGGCGGCCGGATCCATCAGGGTGGCGATCCGCTGCATCTGGTAAGGCTCCAGCAGGTCGAACCACAGCACCGCGAACACCGTGGCCGCCCCGGCGGCGAGCATGCTGCCCACCCAGACGATGGGTGCCCCGGACAAGGGGAGCATGCCGAGGAAGATGGCGACGAGGACGAGACTGGTACCCAGGTCGGGTTGGAGCACCACCAGCGCGAGCGGGATGACCAGGGCGAGCAGGCAGAAGAGCACATCCCGGGTCATCGGCCGGGTCTCGCCGTCCCGGGGTTCACCGAGCAGCGTGGCCAGGACCAGGACCAGGCCGACCTTGGCGAGCTCACTGGGCTGGAACTGGAAACCCGCGACCACGATCCACCCGCGGGATCCGTTGATCACCGCTCCGAGCGGGGTGAGCACCAGCAGCAGGGCGATCACCGTGAACACGTAGACGATGGGCGCGTAGGCGCGGACCGTACGGTAGTCCGTGCCCGCCACGATCAGGCAGGCGACCAGGGCCACGCCGAGGTGCGCGAGGTGGCGGACCAACTGGTCGACGGTGTTCAAGGGGTCGCTGCCGTCCCCCGGCAGTGTCGCCGACCAGACGAGCACCGAACCGATCATTCCCAGAGCCAGGACGGAGCAGACCAGGATCCAGTCCAGGCCGCGAGCTCCCCCAGCGGCCGAGGCCAGGGTCTTCCGGAAGTCGCGCTGCCGCTGGGGCGGCCCACCCATGTTCGTGATCAATCAGGGCTCCAGCATCTCGATGGAACCGTCCGAGCGGACGATCGGCAGTTCGCCGTGCGGTTCGCCTCCGGGCAGCAGGGGCTCGCCGTCCGCGACGTCCTCGATGTCGCCGGAGGACGAGAACCCGTAGATGCCCTCGAAGATCTCCTTCGCGATGGGAGCGGCGGTCTCCCCGCCGGTGCCTCCCTGGGAGACCAGGACGGCGATGGCGTACTGCGGGTCCTCGGCCGGGGCGTAGGAGGCGAACCAGGACGAGACCTCGCGCCCCTCCACGTCGGCGCTGCCCGTCTTCCCTGCGACGGACACCTCGTCCTGTGGGAAGTCGGCGAAGGCGCCGCCACCGGTACCGGACTCGGTCACCTCGGCCAGTGCGTCCTGGAGGTAGGAGATGGTCTCGTCGCTGACGGGCAGTTCCTGCTTGACCGTCGGTTCGATCTCCTCCACCTCGGAACCGTCGGCCGCGACCATCGCCTTGGCCACTCGGGGCTCGTACAGCGTGCCGCCGTTGGCGATGGCCGAGTAGGCGCTGGCCAACTGCAGCGGGCTCACCAGGACGTCGCCCTGACCGATCGAGAAGTTGATGGCCTCGCTGGCCCGCCACTCGAAGCCCTCCACGCAGTGCTCGTGCGCGAGCTGTTTGAGGTAGGCGGCCCGGGACGGGTCGGTCTCGGCGACGTCCGGGTAACCGTTCTCGGCCCGCTCGCAGTTGACCTCCCGGGTCTCCTCCCAGAAGGTCTGCTTCCACTCGCGGTCCGGGATGCGGCCACCGGTCTCGTAGGGCAGGTCCACACCGGTGGGCGAACCGAAACCGTAGCCGCGGGCCATGTTGGCCATCGCCTCGTCGGGTTCGCCGTCGGGGTGGAGCCCTCCGTCCTCCTGCCACATCTGGTAGCCGAAGTTGTAGAAGACGGTGTTGCACGAGGCGATGATGGCCTGGCGCAGGGTGATAGTGCCCTGCCCGGCGCCCGCGTAGTTGTCGTAGCTCTGCCCGGCCAGGCTGACCGAACCCGGGCAGGCGTAGGTGCTGCGTAGCTCGTACCCGTTCTCGACCGCGGCGGACATCGACGACACCTTGAACGTGGAGCCGGGCGGATACGTGCCCTGAACCGCGCGGGAGAGCAGGGGCTCCCCCGCTTCCTCGCTGAGCATGGCGTCGAAGGTCTCTTGGTCGATCCCGCCGTCCCAGATGGTGGGGTCGTAGGTGGGCACACTCGCCATGGCCACGACCCCGCCGTTGGTGACGTCCAGGACGACGGCCGCCCCGGAGTCGGCCTGGTACTCGGGCCGGGCGCCGGCCATACCCCTGGCGAGGGCTTCCTCAGCGACCTTCTGGACGTTCATGTCCATGTGGGTGACCAAGTGCCTGCCCGCCTCGGGTGCACGCTCGGAGACGACGTCCATGATCTCGCCGTGGTTGTTCACGCCGAGGGTCCGCAGCCCGGCGGTGCCGCGCAGCTCCTTGTCGTAGATGGCTTCGAGTCCGTCCCGGCCCACCTGGTCGATCCCGGTGAAGTGGGTGCGCAGCTCCTCACGCGCCTCCAGCTCCTCCTGGGTGACCGGCTGCAGGTAGCCGAGCATCTGTCCGGCGTGCTCCCCATAGGGGTACTCGCGCACGGCCTGGGCCTGGGCGGTGATACCTGGGAAGTCGTCGGCGCGTTCCATGATCTGGAGCGCGACGGGCCCGTCGACGTCCTCAGCGAGGGTGACGGGCTGGTAGGGCGAACCCGGCCAGCAGGGCCGCTCGACCTCGGGACCGCACAGGCGCATGCGCTGCTGGAGTTCCTCCAAGGGTACGTCGAGCACCTCGGCGAGACCGGTGAGGACCTCCTCGCCGCCGTCCGGCATTCCCTGGAGTTCATGGTAGTCAGCCGACACCAGCAGCTCGGTCTTGTTGCTCACCACCGAGCGCCCGCTCGAGTCGAGGATCTGCCCTCGAGTGGCGGGGACGACGAGCTCCTGGTGGTGGTTGGAGACCGCGAGTTCACGGTAGTGGTCGGCCATCGGCACCTGGAGGTACCAGAGGCGGCCGACCAGGACCGCGAACAGGACCAGGACCAGGAACTGGGCGAGGAGCAGGCCGAACCGGCCGAATCTGCGCCCCGGAAGCGTGGGATCTACGGGAGGCTTGCGCACCGGGTCACCACCCGCCCGAGTAGGTCGGTCCTTGGATCGTGGCGAAGTCGCTTTCGGTGAGTTTGGCGCGCACCCAGAGGACCGGCAGGGTGACCAGGGGTGCGACCGCCATGGTCAGCAGCGCGCCGATACCGGTGTTGACGGCGACCGAGCCGAGGGTGATGTGCGCGTCGCCCATCACGAGGCCGAGGAAGGCGTATCCCAAACCCACGGCAACGGACACGACCGGGACGATGCCGCAGGCGGCCCAGCCCGACGCACCGGCCCCGGTCGCCCCGCCGAAGCCGGTGTTGGCCCGCAAGAGCGCGAGAACGTAGGCAGCCAGGCACAGCACGAGGGCGTAGCGGCCCATCGGGTGTTCGGCCGGCGGCAGTACGTCCATGGCCATCCCCGCCGCGAACCCGCATCCGGCTGCCGCCGCGGGGCTGGTGGTCAGGGCGACCGCGACGACCGCCGCGATCACCAGGTCGGGCCCCGGCCCCCACTCGAAGGGCAACCGGTGGATGACCGTGGTTTGGGCGAGCACCGCGACGGTCACCATGATCAGGGTCGCGACGGCCCTCATTGGTCCCCCTCGGGGTCGGGTTTGGGCGGAAGCACGGAATCCCGCGGGTCCTCGGACGGCCCGTCGACGACCACCCCCACCACGTCCATGGCCGCGAAGTCCACGGCCGGTGTGATACGGGCGATCCGGCTCAGCGCACCGGGCGCGACCTGTACTTCGTCGACGGTCCCGATGGGCACGCCTGGCACGAAGGGCGCCCCTTCGTGGGAGCCGAGCGTGACCACACGGTCCCCTTCCTCGATGGGTGCCTCCATGTCGAAGAGCTCGAGGGTCAGGTCGGCCTCGGGACCGTTCGGGACGCTGCCACCGGTGACGGCGCCGATCTTGCGGGTCTCCTCCAGGCGGGCGCCGACCGAGGAGTTGACGTCGGTGGCGAGCTGGACCGTGGCGGTGCGGGGGCCGGCCTCGACGATCTTGCCGACCAGGCCGGATCCGCTGACCACGGTCATGTCCGGCTGGATCCCGGAGGAGGTTCCCGCGTCCAAGGTGGCCGTGTGCGCGTATCCGCGGGCCGTGGTGCGGGTGACGGCCTGGGCGGTGACGACCTCGTATCCGCCGATCCCGGACAGGTGCAGGAGTTCGTCGAGCTGGTCGGCGCGGCCGTCGTCGATCTGGGCTGCCTGCACCTCGGACTCGAGCTCGGCGTTGGCGGCCTCCAGCTCGGCGATGCGGTCAGCGGCTTCGGGTCCCTGGCTCACCCCTGCGTAGACCTCGGCCACGGGCCCGCCGACGTAGCCGACACCCGCGGCTGCGGGTGCGAACACCAGCTCGCCGCCGCCTCGGGCGAGTGAGGTCACCGGGTCATTGCCTGGACGGGCGTCCAGAACGAGCAGGGCCACGGCTGCCGCGACGAGGACCGCGAGGAACAGCCGGGACCGCGAGGAGTCGCGGAACATGTCAGCGCCGCCGTTCCGGGACGAGGACCTGGTGGAGCCGCTCGTAGTTCTCGACGCAGGTGCCGGAGCCGACGGCGACCGAATCGAGAGCGTTGTCGGCGAGGTGGATGGGCATCCCGGTCTCGTGGAGGAGCCGGTCGTCGAGGCCGCGCAGCATGGCGCCGCCGCCGGTGACGGCCACTCCCCGGTCCATGATGTCGCCGGACAGTTCGGGCGGGCACTTGTCGAGGCTGGTCCGGACCGCGTCGATGATGGCGGTGACCGGCTCCTCGATGGCCTGGCGCACGTCGGACTCGGACATGACGATCGTCTTGGGCAGCCCGCTGATGAGGTCGCGGCCGCGTACCTCCGCGTGCAGTTCCTCGGAGCCGGTGGGGTAGGCGGAGCCGACCGCCACCTTGAGTTCCTCGGCGGTGCGCTCCCCGATCATCAGGGAGTACTCCTTCTTGACGAAGGTCATGATGGCCTGGTCGAGTTCGTCACCGCCCACGCGGATCGACTGGGAGGTGACGATGCCGCCCATGGAGATGACGGCGACCTCGGTCGTGCCGCCGCCGATGTCGACGACCATGTTGCCGGTGGGTTCGTGAACGGGGAGCCCGGCGCCGATGGCGGCGGCCATGGGTTCCTCGATGATGTACACGCGGCGCGCACCGGCCTGGTAACCCGCTTCCTTGACCGCGCGGTGCTCGACCGAGGTGATGCCGCTCGGGACAGCGACGATGATGCGGGGTTTGGCGAAGTGGCGCCGACGGTGGATCTTCTGGATGAAGTACCTGAGCATGCGCTCGGTGACTTCGAAGTCGGCGATGACGCCGTCCTTGAGGGGGCGGATGGCGGTGATGTTGCTCGGCGTGCGGCCGATCATCTGCTTGGCCTCGATACCGACGGCCACGATCTTGCCGCTCGAGGTGTTGAGCGCGACCACCGACGGCTCGTTGAGGACGATGCCGCGCCCACGTACGTAGACGAGTGTGTTGGCGGTACCAAGGTCTACGGCCATGTCCCGGCCGAGAAATGCAAGGTTGTTCGGCATGTAACGTCCTCAGAGGCGCCGTGTCGGGCGTGGAAGCACGGAACGACCATAGGTAGTCGCGCCAGCACGTTAGGTGTCCAGTCCCCCGCATCGTAACGGTCAGCACTTAGCTGGTTACGCAAACACACCGAATTGTTGCCTCGTCACCGGACGAAAGGCGAGAAAAGAGAAGTGTCCCGGGGCGGTCGTCCCGGGACACCGACGTTGGACTCTGAGTCCGAATCCCCTTACAGGTCGGGGAAGAAGAGCTTGATCTCGCGCTCGGCGGAGTAGGTGGAGTCCGAACCGTGCACGATGTTCTGCTGGACCTCCAGAGCGAAGTCGCCTCGGATCGTGCCCGGGGTGGCGGTGACCGGGTCGGTCGCACCGGCCAAGGCACGGAAGGCCTCGATGGCACGCTCGCCCTCGACCACCATCGCGACCAGTGGGCCGCCGGTGATGAACTCCACCAGCGAGTCGAAGAACGGACGCGAAGCGTGCTCCTCGTAGTGCGTCTTGGCGGTGTCGGCGTCGAGCGTGCGCAGCTCCATCGCGACCAGGCTCAGGCCCTTGCGCTCGATGCGCGAGATGACCTCACCGACGATGTTGCGGCGGACACCGTCGGGCTTGATGAGAACGAGAGTGCGCTCCACGTGCGTTTCAACTCCTCACTGGGGACCCCACTCGTGGCGCGCACGGGCCTGCGCCCGCGGTGGCGACCGCACGCGTGAGGTGTACGGATGTGTGTCCGGGGTCCGACGGCGAGCTGAGGGGTTGGTCCGCGATCCGCGGATCCGGCCGCCCGCCTGCCCGGATGTGCGTCAGACTATCGCGTTTGACGCTGGGACGCGGTGGCCACCTCGTCATCAGCGGTGGAGCCCTCCCCTGTCCCCTCGGACTCCTGGGAACCTTCGGGCCCCTCAGCGCCTTCGGAGCCCTCGGCCCCCTCAGCCGCCTCGGCCCGCTCGGCCGCCTCCGCGTGCGCGGCATGCGCCGCCTGGGCCTCGTCGACCTTGCGCCCCATGATCACACCGGTGACCCACAGAGAGACGAACACGATGGCGACCAGCGGCATACCGGTGACCGTGAAGGAGCTGAACAGGAGCCCGGCTTGCAGGGCCCAGGCAGCATAGTGCGCCCAGGTGTGCTTCTGGAGCCCGGCGAGCACCAGCGCGGCCACGGCCATCCCGCCCCAGAGTCCTCCGGCGACGGCGGGGTCGGCGCCTTCCAGGTTGATGGCGATGGGGATCGCCAGGCCGATCACGATGACCTCGAACGCGAGGACGACGGCACAGACTGTGCGCACGGCAGTTTCCCTTCGTGGTGGGTCGCCCGCTACTCGCCGGACCCGCGCAACAGGTGCACGGCGTCACCCGCGGTGACGACCGATCCGGTGACCAGCACACCGACACCGCCGAACTCGCCGCCGCTCTCGGCCAAGCCCACGGCCTGGTCGATCGCGTCGTCGAGCCTGGCAGCCACGTGCACGCGGTCCTCACCGAAGATCTGTTGGGCCGCGGTGGAGAGCTGCGCCGCGTCGAGGGAACGCGGCGAGGAGTTGCGGGTGACGACGATCTCGTCGAGCAGTGGTTCGAGGGGATCCAGAATCCCCTCAACGTCCTTTTCGGCCATGACCGCGACCACGCCGATCAGCCGCGAGAAAGAGAAGGCCTCCTCCACGGCGCCGACGGTGGCGATCATCCCGGCCGGGTTGTGTGCGGCGTCGGCGATGACGGTCGGGCTGGTGCGAACGACCTCCATACGCCCGGGTGACTCCAGCCCCATCAGGGCTTCGCCCACGATCTCGGGGTCGAGTCCGACGGCGTCCTCCACAGCGGAGAACGCCTCCACGGCGGCGATCGCGACAGCGGCGTTGCTGGCCTGGTGTTCGCCGAACAGGGGCAGGAAGAGGTTGTCGTAGCTCCCGGTGAGGCCCTTCACGGCGATCTGCTGACCGCCGACGGCCACCTCACGGGAGGTCACCCCGAACTCCAGTCCCTCCCGGGCCACGGTGGACCCGACCTCGGCGGCGTGCCGGAGCAGCGCCTCCGCGGCGGGCACCGGCTGCTGTGCCATGACCGTGACGGAGTCGGGTTTGATGATGCCCGCCTTCTCCTCGGCGATGCCGTCGAGGGTGTCGGGCAGGTACTCGGTGTGGTCGATGCCGATCGGTGTGACGACCGCGACGTCCCCGTCGATGACGTTGGTCGCGTCCCAGCTGCCGCCCAAACCGACCTCCACCACGGCGACGTCCACGGGGGAGTCGGCGAAGGCGGCGTAGGCCATGACGGTGAGGATCTCGAAGAACGACAGCTGCACGTCGTGCATCGCGTCGGCCATCTCGAGGAAGGGCCGGATGTCGTCGTAGGCCTCGACGAACTCCTGCTGGGAGATCGGTTCGCCGTCGACGACGATACGCTCGCGCACCGTCCTCAGGTGGGGACTGGTGTAGCGGCCCACGCGCAGGCCCCGGGCGCGCATGAGCGCGTCGATCATGCGCGCGGTGGACGTCTTGCCGTTGGTCCCGGTGACGTGGATGACCCGGAAGTTGCGCTGCGGGTCACCCAACAGGTCCAGGACGGTGCGGACACGGTCCAGGTGAGGGTCGATTTCGGACTCGGGTGCGCGGGAGAGGATCTCCGCAGTGACCTCGGCGTAGCGCCCTTCGGCGCCCGCGCCACTCACGGCGTCTCGATGGTCGGGGTGTACACCCGCGCCAGTGTACGCGTCCCCACCTGGGAACGGTCTCCGGGTCGGGCGTGCTGAGCCCGATATCACCGGGACCATACTGAAGGCATGCCTAGCGTTGACCCCTATTTCACCGAGTGGGCGAGCCGTCGTCTCGGACAGACCCGAAGCCTGGGCCGGGCGGCCGCCCTGCTGTCGGCCCTGGACTTGGGCGCCCCCCGCACCCCGGTTCTGGGCGTGGTGGGTTCCAAGGGGAAGGGCAGCACCGCCACATACGCCGCCGCGGCTCTTTCCGCAGCCGGACTGAGGACGGTCCTGGTGACGGGTCCGAGCTTCCGCGGGTACCGGGAGCGGGTGCGGGTGGACGGCGCGTCCGTGACCGACGCGGAACTCCATGCCCTAGGTGAGGAGATCGAGCGGGCCCGCCTGGCGCTGCCGCCCGTCGGGGAAACCGGGGGGTACCTGGCACCGAGCGGCCTCTTCCTGGTCGCTGGCCTCCTGCACGCCCGTGCCGTGGGCGCGGACGTGTGCGTTCTCGAAGCGGGAATGGGCGGCCACCGCGACGAACTCCGGCTGATCGGCCCCGAGGTGGTGGCCCTCGGTTCGGTCTTCGCCGAACATGTCGGGATCCTCGGCGACACCGTGACCGAGATCGCGCGTGAGAAGGTGCGCGTGGCCGGTGAACGGACCCGGGCGCTGGTGAGCCTGCCGCAGACCGCGGACGTGGCTGCGCAGGTGGCGCGGACCCTGGCCGAGGTGACCGAGAGCCGAGTGGCTCCGGAGGTCGCGGACCCGGCTACGGACGGAACGGAACCACCGGTGGGGCTGCGCCCCGCCGGGCTGTCCGCCGCCTCAGGGGTTCTGGGAACAGCGGCCGCGGAGCGGATGCTGGAGTTTCTGGGGCGACCGGCGGCCGCCCCGGAACGCCTGCACCGGGTCCTGGCGACCCTGAACCTGCCCGCCCGCCTGTCCGAGCACCCCGTGCCCGGCAGCGCGACCGCCCGCGTACTCGTGGACTCGGCCATCGACCGCGTGGGCGTGACCGCCGCCCTGGCCCACGCGCGCACCCTCTGGGGCGGGGTGGACCACGTGCTGCTGTGCCTGCCCGACCACAAGGACGTCTCCGGCGCCGTTGCCGCCCTGGGGGAAACTCCAGTCACCGCTGTACGCCTGCCCGAGGCCCACCTGCGCTTCGCCCACGACCTACCCGGGCACTGGAACCGGGCCGACGCCGAGAAGCTCACACCGGACACCATCGCCGCCCTCGGCGACCGCGTGCTGGCGCTCGGGACCGTGTACTTCACCGGCCGCATGACCGAGGTCCTGGACGCCCCCACGGACCGACTCTTCGACGCCCGCTGACCCCGGTTCCCGCCACACCCGAATTCGTTGATCTCTCGAAACGTCCGGCTTCCCAACACACAGCACGGCATGCTGGCTCCGAGTTGCTTCTCGCAGTAAACGCACCACAACTGCGCGTGCATTCGACCATGCCCGGATTCCAGGAAGCCGTCATGCCCACACGAGAACACGAGATCCCCCTGCGGCTGGTGCAGAACCAGCCCGCCTTGGCCCCGGCGCTGCTGGAAACCCTCGGTTTCGAGGTCCCCCACCACACGGAGGCGCTCAACACCAGTTCGGTACTGACCAACTGCGATCCGAAGGAGTTCAACAGCGACGGTGCCGTGCTCCTGCGCAACGGATCCGACAACGTCATGGCGGTGGTGGTCGAGCGGCAGAACGGCCGCGATTATGACAAACGGCGTAGTTGGCCGGCCTACCTCGTCACCCTCCATGTCCGCCTGAAGTGTCCGGCGATGCTGCTGGTCCTGTGCCCGACCGATGCCATGGCGCGCTGGTGCTCCGAGCCGCTCCGGACCGGACACCCGGGGTTCGACCTGGTGCCGCTGGCGATCGGGCCGAGCAAGGTACCGAAGATCGCTGACGAGCAACAGGCCCAGGATCTCCCGGAACTGGCCCTGCTGTCCGCACGGGCACACGGCGACCGCGACCCTGAAGCGCTGAAAATGGTCGTGGAGGCACTGAATTCCACGGAGGCGGAGAACCGCACGTTCTATTATGACTACGTGCTCGCCGGCCTGAACGAGGCCGCCCGAAAGGAGTTGGAGGGCTTGATGAGCGTGGCAACCTACGAGTGGCAGAGCGACTTCGCCCGCAAGTATGTCGGTATCGGCCGCGAGGAGGGCCGCGAGGAGGGCCGGGCGCTCGAGGCCGCCAAGAACGTCATCTCGTTCCTGGAGGCACGCGGGCTGACCGTCACCCCAGCGGTCCGTGAACGGATCGAGTCCTGCACCGACCTGGAGATCCTTGAGCAGTGGGTCCCCGCGGCGGCGAAGGTCGATCGGCCCGAAGAGCTCTTCGACTGAGGACCGGACTCCGTCCGGGGCCGGGGCCGGGCGCCGCCCCACCCCGTGCCGTCGCCTTTCCCTCGGTGCAGGCACTGCTGTGCTCCGGTGACTTCCACTGCTCCACGGGGCTCACAGCCAGCCCATCTCCTGGGCGGCGCGCACGGCGCCGATGCGGTTCTCCGTGCCCGTCTTCCCCATAGCTGTCGAAACGTGGTTGCGGACTGTGCCCTCGGCGATACCCAGCTTCCCTGCCACCTCGGTCACGCTGCCGCCCGAGGCCAGGGCCCGGAGGATCTCGGCCTCACGAGCGGTCAGGGGGCTGACCCCGGCGGTCATCGCGGCGGTGGCCAGTTCGGGGTCGATCCTCTGCTCCCCGGCGTGTACGGCGCGGACCGCCTCGGCCAGCTCGCCCACCGGGGCGTCCTTGTGCAGGAAGCCGCGGACCCCCGCGGCCACGGCGCGGCGCAGGTAACCGGGTCGGCCGAAGCTGGTCAGCACCACCAGGGCGCACTCGGGCGCCGAGACCGCGAGATGGTCGGCGGCGTCCAGACCGGTGGCACCGGGCATGTCGATGTCCAGCACGGCGACGTCGGGCCGCAGCTCGGTGACGAGCCCGGCGACCTCGTTGCCGCGGCCCGTCTCCCCCACGACCTCCAGGTCCGGTTCGAGGTTCAGGAGCGCGGCGATCGCCCCGCGCACCAGGTGCGCGTCGTCGGCCAGCACGATCCGGATCACGGCCCCTCCTCGTCGCTCTCGTGGCCGTCCTGGAGGGTTGCGACGCGCGTCGGCAGCACGGCACGCAGCTCGAAACGGCCTTCCTCCGCGTGGCCCGCGGCCAGGGTCCCCCCAGTGGCGGTCACGCGCTGGGTCAGGCCGAGGATCCCGCTCCCCCCGTTCACGTGGCCCGGATCCGTGCCCACCCCGTCGTTGCGGATCCGGAGGGTCAACGCGGCCCCGTCCTGTTCGAGAAGAATCTCGCAGCGGCGGGCGGCACTGTGCCGGACGATGTTGGTCACCCCTTCCCGGACCACCCAGGCGGCTGTGCTCCGCAGGTGGTCGGGTACTTCCTCCACCCGGCCGGTCACGGTGAGGCGCACACCCGTGGCGGCCAGGACCTCCCGGGCGCCTTCCAGCTCGTCGGTGAGGTCGGCGTCGCGGTAGCCGCTGACCGTCGAACGCACCTCACGCAGGGCGCCGCGGGCCTCGTCCTGGACGGCGCGCATCTCCGCCGCGGCGCGGGCGGTGTCCACCTCGGTGAGGCGGGCGGCCAGCTCACTGCGCACGGCGATACCGGAGAGGCTGTGGCCGAGCAGGTCGTGGATGTCCCGGGCGATGCGCACCCGTTCCTCACTGGCCGCCAGCCGGGAACGGGCCCGCTGCCCGGCGACGACCTCGCGGCTCAGCTCCCACAGCCGCAGATTCATCCAGTTTCCGGCCAGGAGCGCCCACCCCAGGGCCAGGAGCAGGAGTGTCCACAGCGGGGAATGGGAGGCCCCGCCGGTCAGCAGATCGTACACCCAGGGCAGGGCAAGCAGTACCACCCCTGAGAGAGCGCTCCACCAGCGCGGGACGACCAGCGCCACCATCCCCCACCACACGGCGGGCACGACGACCGTCGCCCCCTCAGGCAACAGGATCCAGACCGCGGTGACCAGGGCCGCGAACGAGGCCAGGAAGAGGGCGGGAGAGCGTTCCCTCCGGGCCGGTGCCCCCGGTCCCGGACGCCGTGGAGGGCCCTGCCCCGAAGCGCTCCGGCCCGGGGGGCGGGCGTGCTCGCGCGGGGCCAGGGCGCGGCGCAACACCATCCACAGGGCGAGCGCCGCGGCCGCCGTGGCCAACACGCCCGCGAGGAACAGCTCGACCGGGCCGGGGTGATCGCTCAAGTACC
The DNA here is from genome assembly GCF_054777395.1 of Nocardiopsis oceani. NCBI lineage: Bacteria > Bacillati > Actinomycetota > Actinomycetes > Streptosporangiales > Nocardiopsidaceae > Nocardiopsis > Nocardiopsis oceani. The sequence goes on along the minus strand of NZ_BAAHAR010000008.1, from coordinate 87,386 downwards.
ACTGGAGCGCCACGACGCCGGGGATCGGCAGGGCCATCCCGAGCAGGGTGCACACGACCACCCAGCGCTCTCGGCGCAGGCGCTGGTCCGCGATGTGCCACCCCTCGGTCACTTGCCCTCCCTCGGGTCCCAGCGGAGGAAGCGGGTCAGGTAGGCGGACAGAACGATCCAGACCACGATGACCGCGAATCCGGGGAGGGCGGCGACCCACAGGTCCATTCCGGTGAGGGCTTGGGTCCCGTCGGCACCGCCGAGGAAGTCGCGGCCGAAGTAGGCGCTGGTGACGATCTCGACCCCCGGGGCGGCCGGCAGGAGGCGGGAGATCTCCGCGACCCGGTCGGGCATGGCGGCCAACGGCAGCATGAGGCCGCTCAGTCCGTAGAACAGCATGAGGGGCACGACGCAGAGCATCTGTGCGCTCTCCGCGTTGCGGCACAACCTGGTGAAGGCGATCGCGAACAGGGAGACGGCCACGGTCACCAGCAGGATCGACAGGACGATCAGCAAGGGGTCGGCGGGTGTGACGTCGAAGTGGTGGAACAGGACCGCGCCGACGGCCACGGAGATCACCAGTGTCACCACGAGCACGGAGACGATGATCGCGCCGAACATCACTGCCGGAGGTGTGCCCGAGACCAGCAGGCGCTTGAGCACCAGTTGTTCACGGCGGGCCGTGACGAGGTTGCTCACGTGCATGATCGACAGGAACAGCGGGGTCATCATGAGGGCCCCCGCGGTGTAGTGGGCGCCCATGTCCACTCCCGGCACGATGTCCGTGCCCTCCTGGACGAGTCCGAGCAGGGCCAGGCCCATCGGGAACAGGGCGAAGTAGAGCGCGGTGCGGTAGCGCCAGAACAGGGTCATCTCGGCGCGGGAGTACTCGTAGGTCTGGCGGATCAGCCCCACCGGCCGGTGGTCGCGGACGTCGGGGACCCGGGTGGTGGCGGTGTCGGTACTCATCGGGTGACGCCTCCGGCCGTGGGGATCTCGTGTCCGTCGGCGACGCTGAGGAAGACGTCCTCCAGCGAGGCCCGGTGCAGGGCCAGTTCCTCCAGGCCGACGCGTTCCCGGCCGGCCCACTCCGTCAGGGCGGCCATCGCCGCGTGGGCGCGGTGGACCGGGTCCCCTTCAATAACCGTGTAGGTGACGGAACAGCGTCCGCCGGTGTCGACCACGCCGAGTTCGCTGCCCGGCAGCGCGGGCAGGGTGTCGGCTGCGGCGTCGGAGGGGATTCGGAAGGTGATGCGGTCGCCCCAGCCCGACAGCACCTCGCCCAGGCGGCCCTCCACCTCGATCCGGCCCCGGTGCATCAGGGCCAACCGGTCCGCGAGGCGCTCGGCCTCTTCCAGGTAGTGGGTGGTGAGCAGGATCGCGGTGCCCTCCGCGACCAGGTCGGTGATGAGGTTCCAGGTGGAGCGCCGGGCCTCGGGGTCCATGCCGGTCGTGGGCTCGTCCAACAGCAGGACCTCGGGCCGGGTGACGATGGCCAGGGCCAGGTCCAGGCGGCGTTTCTGACCGCCGGAGAGCTGGCGGACCCGCACCCCCGCCCGGTCCTCGAGGTCGACCCGGCCCAGCACCTCTTCCAGGCCGCGCGGCCTCGTGTGGGTGCGGCGGGTGAGTTCGACGGTCTCGGCGACGGTGAGGTCGCTGAACGTCCCGCTCTCCTGGAGGACCGCGTTGACCCGGCCGCGCAGGGCTTTCCGGCCCTTCCTCGGGTCCAGGCCGAAGACCCGGACCGATCCGCCGGAGGGGCGCTGGAAGCCCTCGAGTGCTTCGATCGTGGTGGTCTTCCCGGCACCGTTGGTGCCCAGGAGCGCGAAGAGCTCGCCGGGTGCGATGTCGAGGGAGACCCCCCGTACCGCTCGGAAGTCGCCGTAGGCGCACTCCAGGTCGCGGACCCGGACCACGGAGCCGTCGGGCGGGGGTCCGGCGCCTTCGGTACCGCCGGTCGGGCGTTGACATGTCGTCGTGAACATGCTTCCAGCTTCGGGGAACGGCGCCGCCGGGTACATGCGCACGAGTCACCGCTTCGGCCTGTGTTCCGCAGGGGTCAACCCATGACATTAATCATGGGCCCGGCCGGGCGGGAGGAGACCGGCCAGGCGGGAGGGGCCGGCGGACCGTGTCCGCCGACCCCTCAGGTTCGGCCGTTTCTAGGCGCCGCGCCTACCTGTCAGGGCGGTAACTGGGTTGGGTCTGCGGGTTGAACTCGTCGAAGTCGACGCGCTCAGCGGGGCGCAGACGGGGATCGGTGAGCTCCAGGACGTCCAGGCCGCGGACCATGTCCGAGGAGTAGACGTGGCCGTTGTAGTAGTAGGCCGACCAGGAGCTACCGTTCTCGATGTCCGGGTCGATCCGGTCGTCGGGGTCGAAGTAGCCGATCTCGTGCGGGTTGGTCGGGTCGTTGAAGTCGAGGATCGACACGCCGCCCTGGTACCAGGCCTGCACGAAGTAGTTCTTGCCGGGAACGGGGATCAGGGACCCGTTGTGCGCGACGCAGACCTGCTCGTCTCCCTGGTGCCGCTCGAGCTTGTAGTAGCTCGCGAACTCCAGGCTGTGCCCGTCGTCGGTCTCGTCCAGGGTGTAGATCGCGTTGGCGCCGTGCTTGGGCCCGATCTCCTCGGTGCACGTGGCGGCACCGCCGCCACCGAGCTCGTCGGTGAACAGCACCGTCTCGGCGTCGTTGGTGAAGGTCGCCGAGTGCCAGAACGCGAAGTTCTCGTCCTGGATGACCTCGGTGACGACCGGCTCGACCGGGTCCGAGATGTCCATGATGATGCCGTCACCCATGCAGGCGCCCGCGGCGAGGTCCTTCTCCGGGTAGGCGGTGATGTCGTGGCAGCCCTCAGTGGGACGCAGCAGGTTGTCCTGGTCGTGGTTGCCGCCGTCCGGGAACAGCACCGGTTCGTTGACGACCTTCGCCTCTGCGGGATCGTCCAGCGGCACGTCGATGATCGAGATCTTGTCGTGCGGCGGCTGGCAGTTCGGGAAATCTTCGGAGGGCGCGTAGGACGAGACGTAGATCAGCTCACTCTCGCCGTCCTTGCTGGGCACAAGGGTGAGGGTGTGCGAACCGCAGTCGGTGCGCACCGCCGAGACGTACTCGGGGTTGGCCTTGTCCGAGATGTCGAAGACGCGGACGCCCTCGAAACCGTCCGGGTCGGTCACCGGCACCTCGGGGGCACCGCACTCGTCGGTGGCGCGCGGGGAGTCCACCGCGACGTACAGCAGGTCACCGCTGACCGAGACGTCACCCTGAGCGCCCGGGCACAGCACCTCGGAGACGATCTGCGGGTCGGCCGGATCCGAGGCGTCGTAGATGACGAACCCGTCGTAGTTGCCGCCGATGACGTAGTCGCCGCTGAACGCCAGGTCCGAGTTGGTACCGCTCACCGCGTCCGGCTTGGGGACGTTGGCGATGTGCTCGACGTTGTCGCTGGTGATGCTGTCAGAGGGTGGCGTGTCGGCGTGTGCCGTAGCCGGACCAAGGAGCCCGGCGAACAGTGTGGCGGCTGCGGTCAGCGCGATGGTGGTCGCGCCGCGCAGGCCGCCACTGGCCCGTTCCGGGGGAGCTGCGGGCATGGTTTCTCCTGAATGGTTCACACAGTGGGGGCGGGGGTTGGGGGTCAGGACAGGGGTGGGAGGTCTGGAGGTCGGACGATCGGGGCGAGGCGCGGAACGCGTCGGGGCCGCGGCCGGAGGACCGCGGCCCCTGTCACTCCCGTTTGCCCTGACTCCCCAGGAGGAGCCACCGGGAGGGATACGTGGCGCGCGTCAGCGTCCCGGCCGGTAACTCGGCTGGGATTGCGGGTTGAACTCGTCGTAGGTCACGTGCTCCGCCGACCGCAGACGCGGGTCGTCGAGCCGGATCACGTCCAGGCCGCGGGTGATGTCGGACGAGTAGACGTAGCCGTTGTAGTAGTACGCCGACCAGGATCCGCCGAGGACCAGCTCGTCCTCGTCGATCGGTCCGCGGTCGAAGTAGCCGATCTCGTGCGGGTCCTGCGGGTCGTTGAAGTCGATGACCGAGACGCCGCCCTGGTACCAGGCCTGCACGAAGAAGTCCTGGCCGGGGACGGGGATCAGGGACCCGTTGTGCGCGACGCAGTTCTCGGTGTCGGCCTGATCGCGCGGGATCTTGTAGTAGCTCTCGAAGTCGAGCTCGGGGTCCTCGTCCGTGCCGCCGATGGTGTAGATCGCGTTGGCGCCCTGCTCGTACTCGTACTCGTCGGTGCAGATGGCGCCGCCACCGCCGCCGAGTTCGTCGGTGAAGATCACCGTGTCGGCGTTGTTGGTGAAGGTCGCCGAGTGCCAGAACGCGAAGTTCTCGTCCTGGACCACGTCGGTGACGACCGGTTCCGCGGGGTCGGAGATGTCCATCAGGATCCCGTCACCCATGCAGGCGCCCGCGGCGACGTCGATCTCCGGGTAGGCGGTGATGTCGTGACAGCCGCTGGTGTTGTCGTTCCCGCCGTCGGGGAACAGGACCGGTTCACTGACCAGTGCCGCCTCTGAGGGGTTGTCGAGGGGGATCTCGACGATGGAGATCTTGTCGTGCGGCGGCTGGCAGTTCGGGAAGTCCTCCGAGGGCGAGTACGAGGACACGTACACGTAGTCGTGCTTGCCGTCCTTGCCCGGCACGAGGGTGTTGGTGTGCGAACCGCAGTCGGTGTCCACCGCGGCGACGTACTCGGGCTTGGACATGTCCGAGATGTCGAAGACGCGGATGCCCTCGAACCCGTCCGGGTCGGTGGTGGGCGTCTCCGGGGCGCCGCACTCCTCACCGGCGCGCGGGTAGTCCACGGAGAAGTACAGCAGGTCCCCGCTGACCGACACATCGCCCTGGCCGCCGGGGCAGAGGACCTCGGAGACGATTTCGGGGGATTCCGGCTCGGAGATGTCGTAGATGACGAAGCCGTTGTAGTTGCCGCCGATGGCGTAGTCACCGGTGAAGGCCAGGTCCGAGTTGAAGTCGTCCATGGCCTCGGTCTTCGGGACGTTGGCCACATGCGTGACGTTGTCGCTGGTCTCCGCATCGCTCTCGAACTGGGGCCCGTCCGCCGATGCGGTGGCGGGGCCGAGAAGGCCCATGGTCAAGGCGGTGACGCCGGTGAGAGCGAGGCCGACGATTCCGCGACGGTACATGGGGCGTCGGGAGCTAGGAGGGACGGGGGATGACGCCATGTGTACTCCTGATTCCTATTGGAGCGAACCAGAAAGAACGTACACAGTTCAACATCAATATGTATAGAGGGGAACAAAAGAAACATGGTTGTTAACACGGTGTCCAGTTGACCCGATCCCGCTACGCACGGTGCCTAGGCTCAGCCCGGAGTGACCCGGTGCGGCGACGAAGCGCCGCCGCACCAGCCAAGGTTTAGCCGCTCGGGAGCGCCGGTTGTGACTGCGGGTTGAACTCGTCCATGACCAGTTCGTCCGCACCGTCGAACCGGGGGTCGGTGAGCTCGAGAACGTCCAGGCCCTGCTCGATGTCCGACGAGTAGACGTGCCCGTTGTAGTAGTACGCCGACCACGAACCCGCCGTGCGCAGTTCGTCGGGATCGACGGGCCCGCGGTCGAAGTAGCCCACCTCGACGGGCTCGTCCGGGTCGGTGAGGTCGATGACCGAGACACCGCCCTGGTACCAGGCCTGCACGAAGAAGTCGGCACCCGGTACCGGAATCAGCGAACCATTGTGCGCCACACAGTTCTCAGTTTCGGACTGATGACGGGGCAATTTATAGTAGCTCCGGAACTCGAGTTCAGAATCGCCCCCGGAACGGTCCAGCGAGTACACGGCATTGGCCCCCCGTTCGGGACCGACTTCCTCGTTGCAGGTGGGCGCGCTTCCGCCGCCGAGTTCGTCGGTGAAGACCACGTTGGCCGCGTCGTTGGTGAACGTGGCCGAGTGCCAGAACGCGAAGTTGGGGTCTTGGACGCGTTCCTCCACCTCGGGGTTGAGCGGGTCGGAGATGTCCATCATGATCCCGTCGCCCAGGCAGGCGCCGGCGGCGATCCCCTTCTCCGGGTAGGCGGTGATGTCGTGGCAGCCCGTGGTGGTGCTGTGACCGCCGTCCGGGAAAAGCACCGGCTCGTTGACGACCGCGGCCGCCTCGGGGGCGTCGTGCGGCACCTCGATGATCGAGATCTTGTCGTGCGGCGGCTGGCAGTTCGGGAAGTTCTCCGCGGGCGAGTACGAGGACACGTACACCACGTCGCTCTCCCCGTCCGCCCCCGGCACGAGGGTGTTGGTGTGCGAACCGCAGTCGGTATCCACCGCGGCGACGTACTCGGGATCGGACTTGTCGGAGATGTCGAAGACGCGGATGCCCTCGAACCCGTCCGGATCGGTGGTGGGCACGCTCGGCGCACCGCACTCTTCGCTGGCGCGCGGGTAGTCCACGGAGAAGTACAGCAGGTCCCCGCTGACCGACACATCGCCCTGGCCCCCGGGACACAGAACTGTGGCCACCACGACGGGGTCGGCCGGGTCGGAGATGTCGTGGACCACGAAGCCGTCGTAGTTGCCGCCGATGGCGTAGTCACCGGTGAAGGCCAGATCCGAGTTGAACGACGAGGACAGCGCGCTGGGCTTGGGGACGTTGGCCAGGTGCTCCACTCCCCCGCCCGTACTCACCCCGTCGTCGGCCGCGGCCCCCGGAGCCCCGAGGAGTCCCACAACCAGCGAGGCGCCCGCCAGAGCCCCTCGAAAGCCGTGTCTTCGTCCCGTTCCCGAAACCATGCCCCACCCCCGAAAACCACACAAAGAAATCAGTTGACTACTTTGGGTTCTATCCGCTGAACACGCCGCAGACCAGACGAAACGCCGCACTCGCCCATAGGGCATGTTCAGGGGGCGCGGACCAGACGGAGCGGACCCGACACGCGCCCAGCACTGGACAAAACACCCGTGCAGTGAGTAGAAAACCGGCAGGATGTCGTGTTCCAAGCGGCAGCCAGCGGGCATCCGGCCCGCTGTCCCCCACCATTGGAGGAGTCCTCGTGCGTCGCCTGGCACTCGCAGCCGGAACCGCCCTCGTGTTGTTCGCAGCCTCGGCCTGTAGCGGCGATGAGGACGGGCAGGAATCGGCCAACGTCATCGCCCCCGGGGCCCCCGGAGAGTCCGCCTCCCCCGCCACCTCCGAGCAGATCGCCGCCCTCGCCGACGAGCAGGGACACAACGAGGCCGACGTCAGCTACCTCGTGAGGATGATCGAACACCACACCCAGGCCCTGGAGATGACCGATCTCGTCGAGGACCGCTTCGAGCGCGACGGAATCGAGCGCATCGCCGACCGGATCGCCGCCGCGCAGGACCCCGAGATCTCCGCGATGGAGAGCTGGCTGGAGGTGAACATCTTCGCCCCCGCCAGGGAGAACCCCGCCCACCAGAACTTCTGCGGCCTCGAAGGCGACGGCAGCCATCACGCCGAGGACGAGGACATCCCCGAGTGCCTCCTCGAAGTCGACCACGACGACATGGAGGGCATGGTCACCGAAGAAGGCCTGGACCGCTTGGCCGACGCCGAAGGCGACGACTTCGACCAGCTCTTCGTGGAACTGATGACCGAGCACCACGAGGGCGCCGTCACCATGGCGGAGGAGGCCATGGCCGAGGCCAAGGACCAAGAGGTCCTGCGCATGGCCAACGACCTCATCGCCGAGCAGAACACCGAGATCACCCGCATGGCGAACGTCCTCGAAGGCGACTAGGGCCCCTCAGGCTCCAGCGTCCCGGACCCCGGGCCGATTGAGCAGCGCCCAGGGGCCCGCTACACGCACGTCGGGGCGCCTCCCGTGAAAGGGGCGCCCCGAACTGCGTCGTCGCTTCCTGCGCCCGCTGAGCGGGCCGCGGGGTCAGGCCGACTTCTCCTGGCGGTCGTCCGCCTCCAGCTGGGCACGCGGCACGATGGTCGGGTTCACGTGCTCCTCGACCGACTCCCGGGTAATGATCACCTGGGCCACGTCCTCGCGGCTGGGCACCTCGTACATCACCGAGAGCAGGACCTCCTCGATGATGGCCCTCAGACCACGGGCGCCGGTCCCGCGGATGATGCCCTGCTCAGCGATGGCCTCCAGCGCGTCCTGGCTGAACTCCAGGTCCACGTGGTCCAGTTCGAACAGCCGCTGGTACTGCTTGACCAGGGCGTTGCGCGGTTCGGTGAGGATCTGGATCAGCGCGGCCTTGTCGAGGTTGTGCACGCTGGTGATCACCGGCAGACGGCCGATGAACTCCGGGATCATCCCGAACTTGAGCAAGTCCTCCGGCATGACCTCGCCGAACAGCGCGGTCTCGCCCTCTTCGCTCTTGGGCCGCAGCACGGCGTTGAAGCCCATGCCCTGCTGCCCGGCCCGGGACTCGATGATCTGCTCCAGCCCGGCGAAGGCGCCACCGCAGATGAACAGCACGTTCGTGGTGTCGATCTGGATGAACTCCTGGTGCGGGTGCTTGCGGCCGCCCTGCGGGGGGACGCTCGCCGTGGTGCCCTCCAGTATCTTCAGCAGCGCCTGCTGGACACCTTCACCGGACACGTCCCGCGTGATCGACGGGTTCTCGCTCTTCCGCGCGACCTTGTCGACCTCGTCGATGTAGATGATGCCGGTCTCGGCCTTCTTGACGTCGTAGTCAGCGGCCTGGATCAGCTTCAGGAGGATGTTCTCGACGTCCTCGCCCACGTAACCCGCCTCGGTGAGCGCCGTGGCGTCCGCGATGGCGAACGGGACGTTCAGGATCTTGGCGAGCGTCTGCGCCAGCAGGGTCTTACCGGACCCGGTCGGGCCCAGCAGCAGAATGTTCGACTTGGCGATCTCCACGTCCTCGTCACTGGGACGGTCGCCTTCCGAACGGACCCGCTTGTAGTGGTTGTACACGGCCACGGAGAGGGACTTCTTGGCCTGTTCCTGACCGATCACGTAGGAGTCGAGGAACTCGTAGATCTCCCGGGGCTTGGGGAGGGAGTCCCACGTGAGCTCGGTGGCGTCAGCGAGCTCCTCTTCGATGATCTCGTTGCACAGATCGATGCACTCATCGCAGATATACACGCCGGGGCCCGCGATGAGCTTCTTCACCTGCTTTTGGCTCTTACCGCAGAATGAGCACTTCAGCAGGTCCCCGCCGTCGCCGATGCGTGCCACCCAGCCACTCCTCAAAACTAAGGCCGCCCCGCTCCCGGCGTACTCGGCACCGGACGGACGGGAGGTTTCTCCCGCTTCCCGTCCACGACCGGCCAGCCACGAACGGGGCGATCTGTGTGTCGCTCTCCGCCAGACTAAGCGAAAAACCGGACCGGCTTCACCACCGGGCTGTCCCAGGCGGGTCAGAAACCGGTCCGGTAGGTACTTCTGGCGGCCGAATCCCCTGCCCGGAAACGCCTTCGCGTCCGCGAAAACGCCCGGCCAGAGGTGGTCGGCCTATGGGAACCCTACTTCAGGGAAGCCTTGCGGTAGGGAAGCACGAAGTCGATGAGACCGTATTCGACGGCCTCCTCCGCGGTGAGGATCTTGTCCCGCTCGATGTCATGAGACACCTGCTCGGCCGTACGGCCCGTGTGCTTGGCCAGAGTGCTCTCCAGCTGCTGACGGATCCGGGTGATCTCGTTGGCCTGGATCTCGATGTCACTGGCCTGACCGTGCATTCCCTCGGTCGCGGGCTGGTGGATCATCATCCGGGCGTTGGGCAGGGCACCACGCTTGCCCGTGGTTCCGCCCGCCAACAGGATCGCGGCGGCCGAGGCGGCCTGTCCGATGCACACCGTCTGGATGTCGGGGCGCACGAACTGCATGGTGTCGTAGATCGCCATGAGCGAGGTGAAAGACCCGCCCGGCGAGTTGATGTACATCTGGATGTCCCGCTCGGAGTCGAGCTGCTCAAGCGTGATGAGCTGGGCCATCAGGTCATTGGCCGAAACGTCGTCGATCTGGACGCCGACGAAGATGATCCGCTCCTCGAAGAGCTTGTTGTACGGATTCATCTCCTTGACGCCGTACGACGTACGCTCCACGTAGGACGGCAGGACGTAGCGGCTCTGAGGAGCCATCGAGGCCGCGCCGCCGATAGGACTGGGGTTGAACTCGGTCATTTCACGCCTTCCACGCACTGCGCCGATTCATGGACTGGGCCAGGCAAGCCCTGGAGCTACGTTCAGTTACTGGTGACATCGAGGGTGCCCTCGAGCACCTCGTCGATGAAGCCGTACTCCAGCGACTCCTGAGCCGTGAACCAACGGTCCCGGTCGGCGTCCTTCTCGATCTGCTCGACCGCCTGCCCGGTGTGCTCGGAGATCTTCGCGATGAACATCTTCTTCACGTAGAGCAGCTGGTCGGCCAGGATCCGGATGTCGGAGGCGGTACCCCCGATGCCACCGGAGGGCTGGTGCATCATGACGCGGGTGTGCGGCAGCGCGTAACGCTTACCGGGCGCACCGGCGCACAAGAGCATCTGGCCCATGGACGCGGCCATACCGATACCCACGGTGCGTACGTCGTTGGGGATGTACTGCATGACGTCGTAGATCGCCATACCCGCCGTCACGGAACCACCGGGCGAGTTGATGTACATGGTGATGTCTCGCTGGCGGTCCTCAGCGGACAGAAGCAGGAGTTCTCCAACCAGTCGGTTGGCGATGTCATCGTCGACCTGCTGGCCGAGGAAAACGATTCGCTGGCGCAACAGGCGCTGAGGCGTCTGCTCAATAAAAGGGGAAATCTGCGGCTCGGACGCGTATGCGTCGGAACGCGGGGACTCATCAAAGGTCGGCGGCACTCTCGTCACCTGCTCCGGAATCGAAACGGTTGCGACTACAGCGACACTAACGCCGACAGGCGACGGGCTCGTCCGGATCCCGTCCCTGTTCGCTTTGAGCGCAGGGTGCGGGGCAAGCCCGGATCACCCCGTTTCGCCCACCAGCGAACACACAACGGGCCCCGACCGTCCCTGGGAGGGACAGTCGGGGCCCGTTCGAACGCTCTCGAAGAGTTACTTGGAGTCGGCCTTGTCGGCGTCCTCGTCGTCCTTCTTCGCCTCGTCGGCACCGTCGCTCTCGGCGGACTCGGCCTCGGTGGACCCGACCGCAGCGGCGGCGGCCTTGGCGGCCTCCTCCACTGCGTTCTCGTCCGAGTCCTCGACGATCTCCTGCTCGACGACGTTGCCGTCCTCATCGGTCACCTTGGCACCGGCCAGGACCAGGTCCATGGCCTTGCCGCGGACGACCTCGGTGAAGGCGACACGGATCTGGTTCGACTCGACCAGGTGCTGGGCCAGCTGGTCCGGGCTCACACCCATGCGCTGGGCCTGCTCGAACACGTACTGGCTGAGCTCGCCCTGGTCGGCGCTCAGGTCCTCCTGGAGGGCCAGCTGGTCGAGGATGAACCCGGCCTTCACGGCGGAGTTGGCGCCGGTCTTCAGCTCCTCCTCGAACTCCTCCTCGGTTTTCTCCTGCGACTCGAGGTAGGCCTCCTTGGTGAGGCCGCTCTGGCCGAGCTGCTGCTCGAGGCTCTGGCGACGACGGGTGATCTCCTCGTCGACGACCGCGTCGGGCAGCGGGATGTCGACGGACTCGATCAGGCTCTCCAGAGCCTTGTCACGAGCAGAGGAGAGCTGCTGCATGCGACGGACGTCGGCCATGCGCTTGCGCACGTCGTCACGCAGCTCTTCGATGGTGTCGAACTCCGAGGCGAGCTGGGCGAACTCGTCGTCCAGCTCGGGCAGCTCCTTGGCCTTCACCGAGTGCACGTTGACCGTGACGTCGGCTTCCTTGCCCTCGTGGTCGCCGCCGACGAGGGTGGTCTTGAAGGTGGCCTCGCCACCCGACTCCATGCCGCGCAGGGTCTCGTCGAGACCCTCCAGCATGCCGTTGGTGCCCACCTCGTAGGAGTAGCCGCTGACCGCGACGTCCTCGAGCTTCTCGCCGTCGATCGCGGCAGACAGGTCGATGGACAGGTGGTCACCGTCCTCCACGGGGCGGTCTGCGCCAACAAGGGTGGAAAAGCGCTCGCGCAGGGTGCCGATCTGCTCGTCGACCTGCTCGTCGGTGACGGCCGCGTTGTCGACGGTCACCTCGATGCCCTTGTAGTCCTTCACCTCGAACTTCGGTCGAATGTCGACCTCGGCGGTGAAAACGAGCTCGTCGTTGTCCTCCAGCTTGGAGACCTCGACATCGGGCTGGCCGAGCGCGAAGATCTCCTCCTTCTGGATCGCTTCGTTGTAGAGCTCAGGGACGGCGTGGTTGACAGCTTCGCTGATCACCGCGCCGCGACCGACGTAGCGGTCGATCAACCGCGCCGGCGCCTTGCCCGGGCGGAAGCCCTTGATCCGAACCTGCTTCGCGAGCGACTTGTAGGTCACGTCGAAAGCGTGCTCGAGCTCCTCGAAGGGCACCTCGATGGTCAGCTTGACCCGGGTCGGGCTGAGCTCCTCGACATCGGTCTTCACGGGGCGGTACTCCTAGGTTTGCCGGCTGGTGTCCGCGTCGGCCCGCAGGCGCACCACACAATCGGCGAATGCACGCGCGCACCCCGGCCAGTGATGACCATGTTCCATGGGGTGCCCTGCGACGGGCTGGGACTTACAGTTTCCTGCTGATCGCACCAAGTCTAGGGCAGATACGCAGGGGGCCATGGCGCACGGCGCTCAGCCGTACAACCACGGAACCTTTCGTCGGGGTGGCGGGATTCGAACCCGCGGCCTCATGCTCCCAAAGCATGCGCGCTAACCAAGCTGCGCTACACCCCGTGACCCGGCGCGGACACACGTGCCCGAAATCGGGTGTGCAACCAACGCCCCAGAGACTGTACTCTTGTCTCCGTCGGCTCCACGAGTCTAGAGGAAACTCGAAGTCTCCGGCGCCACGCGGGCGTAGTTCAATGGTAGAACCCCAGCCTTCCAAGCTGGTTATGCGAGTTCGATTCTCGTCGCCCGCTCCACTCGGAGCGAGGTGTGTGTGCTCCGCACACCAGCTCGCTCCGCCATCCCACCCGGAGGACGACCCCCGGAACCCCCGTGCGGCTCGGTCCACCACTCCCGGTTCAGCGCTGGCCGAGGCTAGATCCGCTCGGCGACCAGAGTCCTGAAATGGAACTGGCTCATCATCCCGTGGGCGCGAACCTCGTAGTGGTTCTCGGACACCCTGTAGACCTCGCGTCTGCGCTCATGCCAGAAGTCGCCCGTAGTGTGGTCCCTCGCCAGTCGCAGAGGCTCCTCACGAGCGCTCTCGCGGTCCGGAAACACTCCTTGGCGGCCCTCTGACCGGCAGGTGCGCACCATGCCTCCACCGCGAATTTCTTCGACGACGACCACCCATGACATCTCTGGCATCTCTCCCCAGCACGGACTGCGCCTACGGACTTCTGGGTGATGTGATTCACCCCGAGCGGCGGTGGTTCCAGTTCGGTTCGTGCAGCTTCGTCCGGCCACGGCCGCGACGGGACGCCGGTTCGGTGAAAGGGATCACGCCCTGGTGAACAACGTTCGGTTCCACGGGCCCAAGAGACGGAATACCCGTCCCAAGCGGGTACGTTGACCCTTCGGGCGGACCCGTCGGCGCGATCAAGTGCGGGTGCCCCTCGGGTTCGGCGAAACGGGGGCCAGATGACGGACTCAGGCGAGACACACGAGATGACCAGACCGCTCAGCGCGCTCTGGTTCCAGCGACCGGAGGCTCTGGAGCGGCCGGTCGTGGTGACGGGTGTCTTCGACGTTCTCCACGTCGGTCACGTCCGCTTTCTGCGTTCCATCGCAGAACGCGGACTCCCCCTGGTCGTGGGTATCGAGTCCGACGAACGCGTCCGCTCATGGAAGGGCCCCGGACGACCGGTCAACCCCGCCGAGGAGAGGGCCGAGACCATCGCCGCCCTGGCCTGCGTGACCGGCTCCTTCATCATCGACGGCCCGCCGCCGGTCGCCGACTGGGCGGCCTACGCGGAACTCCTCAGGCCACTCGCGCCGGCGGCACTGGCCTTCACCGCCGGAGACCGCTACACCCAGGCCAAGATCCGAGGCGCGGACGCGCTCGACGCCCAAGCCTGGGAACTGCCCTTCACCGCCGGCCGCTCCACGACCGCCGCGCTCGGCCGTCTCGCGCACTCCCTCTAGACGGGCTGGTGTGCGGGGCCCCGACAGGGATGCGCGGGCCTCTACGGCTTACGCAGGAGTGCTGGGCCCGCTTCGGGAAGCGGCGGGAGCAGACCGGTGTTGACGCATGCGTGGCGAACCTGTGTAGAGAACGAGGCTGCGGATGATGTCAGGTAGGCCCTCCTACAGGGCTCTGGTCAACGACGGAAGCGCGCGGGGACAGCAGCTCCCCCCTGGGATCACCAAACGCATCCTGTCGTACGCGAGGCCGCACTGGCGGGCGATCCTCCTCTTCCTGGCGGTGACCTCCGTGGGCGCGGCCATCGTCGTGGCCAACCCCCTGTTGCTCCGGGCCATCATCGATCAGGGCATCATCCCCGGGGACACGTCCGTCGTGGTCTGGTTGGCGATCGCCGCCGCGGGGCTGGCACTCCTCGAAGGCGTCATCACCCTGACCGGCAGATGGCTTTCGTCCCGGATCGGCGAGGGTGTCATCTACCTGCTGCGCACCCAGGTGTTCACGCACGTGCAGCGGATGCCGATCTCCTTCTTCACCCGCACGCAGACGGGTTCGCTGATCAGTCGGCTGAACACCGACGTGGTCGGCGCCCAGCGCGCCATCACCTCGGTTCTGCAGTCGGTGGTGTCCAACCTCATCAGCGTGGTGGCGGTGCTCATCACGATGCTGGCCCTGTCCTGGCAGGTGACCCTGCTGGCGCTGGCGCTGCTGCCGCTGTTCATCGTCCCGGCCAAGCTGCTCGGCCGGAAACTCGCGAACATCTCGCGGGACGCCATGGACACCAACGCCGGGATGAGCTCGCTCATGACCGAGCGGTTCAACGTGGGCGGAGCCATGCTCGTCAAGCTGTACGGGCGGCCGGACGAGGAGTCCGAGGGCTTCGCCCGCCGGGCCGCTCGCGTCCGTGACCTGGGGGTCCGCCAGGCGGTGTACGGCGGTCTGCTGTTCACGATGCTGGCCACGATCACCGCGCTCGCCATGGCGATGGTCTACGGCGTGGGCGGTGTGCTGGCCGTGGGCGGCGCCTTCGAGGTGGGCACGCTGGTCGCCCTGACCACCCTGCTCGCCAGGCTGTACGGCCCGGTCACCACGCTGTCCAACGTGCACGTGGAGATCATGACCGCGCTGGTGTCCTTCGACCGGGTCTTCGAGGTGCTGGACCTGGAGCCGCAGATCAAGGAGAGCCCGGAGGCGCGTCCCCTGCCGGAGGGGCCGCTGAGCGTACGGTTCGACGACGTGTCCTTCCGCTACCCGGCCGCTTCGGAGCTGTCGGTTGCGTCCTTGGAACTGACCCCGCAGTCGGAGGCGGTCGACGACACGCAGGTGCTCAGCGGGGTCTCCTTCACCGCGGAGCCCGGGCAGATGGTGGCGCTGGTGGGCCCGTCGGGTGCGGGCAAGACCACGCTCACCCACCTGGTGTCGCGGCTCTACGACCCGACCGAGGGTTCCGTGCGGATCGGCGGGCTGGATCTGCGCGACGCCACGGGCCGCTCCCTGCGCGACAGCGTCGGCGTGGTCACCCAGGACGCACAGCTCTTCCACGACACAGTGGGCGCCAACCTGCGCTACGCCAGGCCGGAGGCGACCGAAGCGGAACTGGCGGAGGTGCTGCGGATGGCACGGCTGGGTCCGCTCTTGGAGCAGCTGCCCGACGGCCTCGACACGATGGTCGGTGACCGGGGCTACCGGCTCTCGGGCGGGGAGAAGCAGCGGCTGGCCATCGCCCGACTGCTGCTGAAGGCCCCGTCCGTCGTGATCCTGGACGAGGCCACCGCCCACCTGGACTCCGAGTCGGAGGCCGCGGTGCAGGAGGCCCTGGCCATCGCTTTGGAGGGCCGCACCTCGCTGGTGATCGCGCACCGGCTGGCCACCGTCAGGGAGGCCGACCAGATCCTGGTTCTGGAGGACGGCCGGATCCTGGAGCGCGGCACACACGACCAGCTGTTGGAGACGGGGGGCCTGTACACGGCGCTGTACCGGACCCAGTTCGCCCCCCAGTCGCGGTAAGAGCGCGGCCGGGGTGGGAGGCGATTCGCCGCGCAACCGGATCCGTTCGCCCTCGCGTCCCGCGAACCGGATCAGGGGTTGTGCGGCCGCCGCACCGGAGGTCCACCTGGAGCCGGAGCCCCGCGCAGCAGTCGGAGGTGGAGTTCCCGCAGCCTCGGACCGGGGTCGGTGCCCACTTTCTCGGCGAGGAGCCGCCGGTAATCCTCGTGAACCGTGAGCGCCTCCGCCTGTCTCCCGTCAGCGGCGAGTGTGGCGATCAGGAGTTCGCGGAGCCGTTCACGCAGTGGGTGGTCGGCCACGAGCTTTTCCAGCTCCACCACTCGGGTACCGGCGTCGGCCTCCGGCGATCCCAGTTCGGCGGCGAACAGGTCCTCCCGCACCCGCAATCGGACCCGCTCCAGCCTGGCGGCGGCCGCTCCGGCGAAGGGCAGGTGAGCGATGTCGGTGAGCGGCGGGCCGCGCCACAGCCCCAGGGCCACCCGGAGCAGGTCCGCCGCGTCCTCCCGGTGGCCGGCTTGCAGGGCACGGTGCCCCTGGGCCGCGAGGCGTTCGAATCGGACAGCGTCGACGGAGTCGGCGGGGAGGGCGAGACGGTAGCCCGTCGGTTCGGAGCGGAGCACCGTGGGTTCGGGAAGCGCGCGCCGAAGCCGGGAGATCAGCGAATGCAGCGCCGAATCAGGCTTCGCGGGGCCCTCGTAGGGCCAGAGCGCCTCGGTCAGGGCTGGCGGAGGAACGACGTCACCGACGCCGAGAGCCAAACGGGTGAGTAGGACGCGTAGCCGAGCTCCACCGACGTCGGTATCCCGTCCGTCGGCGACCACCCGCAACGGGCCGAGCACACCGATGCGCATGGAGTCATTATCACGACCGCACCGCCCGACGACAAGCGTGTGACAGGCCGGACCTGCTTAGACCGGCACCGCCTCGGACGTGCGCCGGGCCTTCTTCCCCTGCTTGGACTTCTTGGCCTTCTTCAGACCCTTGTCGTCCTCGCTCTTGGGCCGCTTGTCCTTGGGCTTCTTCGCTTCCTTCTCG
Source organism: Nocardiopsis oceani (assembly GCF_054777395.1). Taxonomy (NCBI): domain Bacteria; kingdom Bacillati; phylum Actinomycetota; class Actinomycetes; order Streptosporangiales; family Nocardiopsidaceae; genus Nocardiopsis; species Nocardiopsis oceani. The sequence goes on along the minus strand of NZ_BAAHAR010000008.1, from coordinate 70,257 downwards.
CGCTTGGCCCTCTTCTCCGCGGCCTTCTTCCGCTCCTTCTTCGCAGCCTTGGAACCCTTGTCCTTCTTGGACTTCTTCGGCTTCTTGGCGTCCTTGGAGGTCACGTGGTCCTCCAGGACCGCGGGGACCGGGGTGAGGCCGGGGCCGCCCTCGAAGATCCAGTCGTCCAGCGCGTCCAGGAGCTTGTCCTCGGTCATCTGGCCGAACCAGACGGGGCGACCGCCCGCGGCGCGCCCCTCCTTGGAGGGCTGGACCACGACGACGTTGGACTGGAAACAGATCCCCAGGCACTTGCTGGTACGGACCGGAATGCGGCGGGCGGCATGGTCGTCGATGGCGCTGAGCCGGGCGAACTGGGCCTGGTGGTCGACGCCCGGCATCTTCTTCTTCGTGCCGCAGCAGCAGCCGCGGCAGACCGTGAGTTTGCAGGGCGCACCGTCGGTCGCGGTCACCGCACACCCCCCGCCCGTCAGATCGTTAGGTTCGCCTTACCTCACTACCAGGGTAATCTCCCGCCGAACCGGACTGACCGGCGGGTACAACCTCGGGCCGTTGCTGATGTCTTAAGCAAACATCAGCATCCCGTGCATGTGTGCACGAAAGGTCCGTGACGGTGTCACCACAACCTCAGTTGGGTGTCCTGACGACGGTGTCCCGCTTCTTTCCGCCTGTGCGGTCTTGCGCCACCAGCCCGCCCCGCACCCGCCCTGCGGCGGGTGCGGGTAGTGCGGGTCTTACGGTCGGCTCCACGGGCCTTCAGAGCCCTCGCTCCCCGGTCTCCGGCCACTCCGGTACCGGTACTGCCCACCTGCGCCGCCAGGGCGGCGAGGTTGCGTGCTGCGTTGACGTCCCGATCCAACACCAGGGGACACTCATCGCAGTCGAACACCCGGACGTGCAGCGGCAGCTTGGCTTTCGTCGCCCCGCACCCCGAGCAGGTCCTACTACTGGCGAACCACCGGTCGGCCACCACCAGGCGCCCACCGTTCCATACGGTTTTGTAGTCCAGCTGGCGGCGGATCTGCCCGAACCCCGCATCCGCGATACGGCGGGCCAGACGGCGGTTCTTGACCATCCCGGCCACGTTGAGGTCTTCGATGACCACCGTGCCGTACTCGCGCGCCACACTGGTGGTCAGGTGGTGCAGCGCATCGGTGCGCACATTCGCCACCCGGTGGTGCACCTTGTTGCGGGCCCGGTTGGCCTGGACCCACCGCTTGGAGGGAGGGCGCCCGGTGCGCCGGTCCGGCCCCTGGCGCCGCGACACCCTGCGCGAGGCCCGGCGCAGGTCGGTCAGTGCCCCCTCCAGGTGGCGGGGGTTGGCCACGTGCCACGCCCCACCGTCAGAGTCGGCGACCACCGCCAGGGACTTGACCCCCAGGTCCACCCCGGCCACCCCCTGCGGCCGGGCCGGGACACGGGGGGCGCGTTCGATCTCGACCTGGAAGGCCACCTGCCACCGGCCCCGCCGGTGCGAGACCGTGGCCGAGAGGATGCGCGCGGTGCCGTTGGTCAGGCGGCGGTGGAGTTTGCGGGTGGACTCATGGGTACGCACCCGCCCCACCACCGGCAAGGTGACATGGCGGCGGGTGTCCTCGCACCGGATCGCCCCGGTGGTGAACCGGCACGACAGGGGCGCCCGGTGCTTGGACTTGGGCCGCGGCACCCCCACCCTCGGCCCTTTGCGATCGCCGCGCTTGGCGGCGGCATAGCCGTCAAAGCCGGCCGCCGCGTTCGCTAGGCCGGTGTTGTAGGCCTCCTTGGAGTTGTCGGCCCACCAGGAGGCGAACCGGGGGTCCTGCCTTTTGGTGGCGTTGAACGCCCGCCGCAGGCTGGGCAGCGACCAGGACCGCCACGGGGTGCGCTCGGACTCAGCAACCCCGTAGGAGGCCTCGGCCGCGCGCTGGTCCCAGGTGGCCAGGACGTGCTTGCGGGCCCAGTTGAAGGCCGTCCGGGCCCCTCCGCAGTGCGAGCGCAGCCGCTGCTCGGCCTCGGCGCCGGGGTCCAGGGCGAAGACGTAGGCCTGGACCGCGTGCCCGGGGCGGGGCTGGAACCCCCGCTTCTTCTTGCGCTTGTTCTTGCCTTCTGCTTGTTGCTCGTCCTGCTGTGGGGCGGTCTCGGCCACGGGTCCCACCCCCTCCCGGTGACTCGTTCACACGTTCGAGAAAGACGTTAGCGGTGTGGGCGGGCCGGTGTGGGGGAATCGGCGAACTCTCCCTGATTCTTTTCTCCGGGGCGAATCGATCCGAGTGCCTGGCTCTTCAACGGTGGCCTGCGGCCGTAGTGATCATTGCTGACGGGAGTGGATGGTTGCTGAGGGAACACAGAAAAGCTCACAACCCCATGATCTCAACCGGCCGCCAGGTCTCGGGGAGTCCTTCCCGTTCCGGGGCCTTGGCCCGCCAGCCGCTCCCCCACACCATGGGGATCCCAGCGGCGAACAGCGGGTGGCGCAGATCCATCAGCTGCACCCGCACCTGCGGTTCGGTGCAGGCCCCCGAACTCCCGCAGTGGGCGATCCGCTGGCCGAGCACGACCCTGTCGCCGCAGGCCACGGAGACCGACCCCCGACGCAGGTGGCCGAGGAGTACGTGGGCACCACCGATATCGATGACCACGTAGTTTCCCAGCAGGCCCGAGGGACCGCGTAGTTCGCGGAGGGTGTTCTCCAGGACGGTGCCGAGCAGCCAGAGCCAGGAGTTTCGGCTCCGGTGGTCCCGTTGGCGGTCGTACACGCGGACCACGGTCCCCTCGGCGGGCGCGTACACGGGGGCGCCGAAAGCGGGGAAGTCCTCCGGCGGCCGACTGAGCGGGCGCCAGGCGATGTCGGGGCGTGTGCCGTCCTCGGCCACGAGACCGAGCGCATGGGTCTGGCCGTAGGCGTGGGTGCCCTGGCTCGGCACACTGTCCACCGGGCTGCTCAGCGCCATCCAACGGCCGCGTACCGGCGGAGCCAGGACGCGCGGGGCACAGCGGACCGTTCCGAGGCGCAGGTTCACCGCGAGCGCCGCCACCAGCAGGGCTCCGCCGACCCACCAGGACAGGCCGAGGTAGCCGGCGAAGAGGGCGGCCATCGCCAGCCACATCAACGGCATGCGAACCCTGGCGAGGAGGACGGGCAGACGGCGCGGAGCGGAGGAGGGCATCCACCATTTTGACACCGTCTCCTCCGCTCCGCGTCACCACCGCTCCGTGCTCTCGGAGGGCGGGGTTAGATGCCGAGGACCATCCGGGCGATGGAGAAGTAGATCAGCAGACCCGTGGCATCCACCAGAGTCGCGACCATCGGCGCCGAGACCACCGCCGGGTCCACCCCCACCTTGCGGGCCAACAGCGGCATCGCCGAACCGATCACCGCCGCCCAGGTACAGATCGCGATCACCGACAAGGAGACCACCACCGCTATATCGAAGCCCACCAGCACCGACCCGATCAACAGCGCCACCCCGGCGAGCACCACCCCCAACAGCAACCCGACCCGGCTCTCCTTCCACAACACCGAAGGCAGGTCCCGGATCCGCACCTCACCGACCGCCAGCGCACGCACGATCGCCGTCGCCGACTGGGCACCGACGTTACCGCCGGTCCCGATGAGCATCGGGATGAACATCGCCAACGCGGTGACCTGCTCCAGAGTGGCCTCATAGACCTGCATGACGTTGACCGTCAAAGTCGCCGCGACGATCAGCAGCAACAACCACACCACGCGGGCGCTGACCAGCCGGAACACCCCGACCGTCACGTAGTGGTCGCCGACCGGGCTGGCACCGGACTGGCGGGCCATGTCCTCGGAGTCGGCCGCCTCGATGACCTCCAGGGCGTCGTCGAAGGTGAACACGCCCACGAAGCGGTCCTCGGAGTCCACCACCGGCAGGGCGACCAGGTTGGCCTCCTGGATGAGTCGGGCGGCGTCCTCGACCGGTTCGCTGACCCCGGCCCGCGGGGCGAACACGTCCACCAGGTCCTTGAGGAGCCGGCCGTCGTCGCTGATCACCAGGTCGCTCAGGGTGATGGTGCCGACCAGGCGGCGGCCGTCGCTGACCACCGGCAGGGTGTAGATGGTCTCGGCGTCGGCCCCTTTGGCGCGCACCACCTCCAAGGCGCGGCCCACGGTCAGGTCCCGGTGCAAGATGACCGTCTCGGGGGTCATGTAGCGGCCGACCGAGTCCTCGGGGTAGCCCAGGAGCGAGGCGGTCATCTTGCGCTCGGCGGGGCTGAGCCCGGCCAGGGCCCGGGTGGCGATCTTGGCGGGCGCCTCCCCGATCAGCCGGGCCCGGTCGTCGGGGTCCATCTCCTCGAGCAGGTCGTGGAAGTCGGTGCGGCGCAGTTCCAGCAGGATGGCCTGCTGCTGGCTGGGGTCCAGTTCCTCGAAGACTTCCAGTTCCCGGTCCTTGTCCAGGAGCCGGAAGGGGATGATCGCCTCACGACTGGATATGCGCGCGAATTCGTCGGCGATCTCGTGGGGCCGGTGTTCGGCCAACCAGATCCTGATCCCGGTCAGGTCGTTGTTCTCGACCAGGTCGGTGAGTTCGTCAGCGCGCTCGCCGTCCATGCGAAGCACCCCCTTGGTCCTCAGGGCCCGGCGGGCACACCCGCGGGGCCGGGAAAGCTGGGAAGTCCAGGGCCGGTCAACAGCCCGGTCCCGGCCCCTCGCCACTGGTGTGATGGGCCGTGCGGCGTCGGCGCCCGGGGGCGAAGAGGGCGGACACGGCGATCCGGGGACGTGTACGAAGACCTCGTACCGGGGTCGGGGAACATTCCGACCCTACCGCCAGGAAGAGTGCTCGTGTCGCACCCCCGCGTCAGGAGGCGGGGCGGAATGCCGACCGCATCAGGTGCGCCAGAGGACCACGAGTGCGCAGTCGTCGTTCTTGTCCTTGCTGAGTGTGTCCACCACCTCGCCCGCACCGGTGGCGAAGCCCTGGGTGACCAGGGTGTCGGCGGCACCCAGGAGGCGGTCGATCCCCTCGTCCAGGTCCTCTCCGGGTGTCTCGATGAGGCCGTCGGTGCACAGCATGATCGCGTCGCCTGGGCGGAGCTTGCCCTCCACTGAGGCGTAGGTCATCTCGGGGATGACCCCCAGGACCACGCCCTTGGCCTCGGTGGTGCTCCACACCCCGGTGCCGCCGTCGTAGTGCAGGGCGGGAGGGTGGCCGGCCGAGGCGACCTGGTAGGCGCCGGTGTCGGTGTCCACGCTCAGGTGCACGGCGGTCACGAAGCCCTCTCCGCCGCTGTTGCGCATCAGGTAGTCGTTGCAGTGGGCGAGGAAGTCCCGGGCCGGAACCGCGCCGATCAGGCCGCTGAAGGCGCCGGAGAGCATGAGGGCGCGGGTTCCGGCGTCCACGCCCTTGCCGGAGACGTCCACAACCGCGATGTCGAGCCGGTTCTCCCGCCGGATGGAGACGACGAAGTCACCACCGAAGGACGAGCCGCCCGCCTGGCGCAGGACCGCGGTGCGCCCCCACCCGGACGGGACCTCGGGCATCCTGCCCTGGTGCCGCAGGCGGTCGCGCAGGTCCAACAGCATCATCTCACCGCTCAGGCCCTGCACGCCGAGCCGTTCACGTACCCCGGACAGCAGGTACGACAGGACGGCGGTCACACCGATGGTGACCAGAAGTCCCGGTCCCACCTGGCCGAAGTCGAGCATGGAGGCCACGAACACCAGGACCGCGGCTACCACGCCGAGCAGGAAGGCGAGGCTCTTGCGTTTGAGGAGCAGCCCCCCGGCCAGGACGGTGAGGATGGTGGAACTGGGCGGGAACCAGCCCGCTGGGCCCCAGACGGCGCCGATCCCGATACCCACGGCGATGACGACGAGGGTGATGAGGACGAGTCGGTAGCGGAAGAGCACCTTGCGCCGGAGCACCGCGACAAGCCGCTGCGTGGTGGATCGCAGCAGCCGGGTGGTCTTGGCGGTCGGTGTGGCGTTCATTGATCCTCTGGCTCGGCACACCCGCTCACCCGCGGGGGTCACTCCTGGTCGTTGTGCGGCACACCGGTGCGGTCACGGTCACGGTCGCGCCGGGGCCGGTCTGCGTCGGCGGGCTGGGGCGGTGCGGGGGACACGCGCCCGGATCGTGGTGGCTGGTTACGCCCGAAGGCGGGCACCGCTGTGTCGCGGACAACGATGGCCCGCCGCTGTGCACGAACTGTAGCGCTTGCGGTGCGGCCGTAGCACGTGCAACCAGGGGTGTTCCACCCCGTAAACCCGGGTTTGGGTTCCGCCTAAACCCGGGGGCTAGGGGTAGGACAGGCGGAGGTCGCGGCGGGTCCTGTGCGAGAACAGGATCCCACAGCCCTGCCGGGCGGGAACAGAGCCTCTGAGGGCGTGCCGTGGCTCCGCCCGCCGTTGGCCGCGCCCGGGCACACGAACGCCCCCGTGCGACCTGCGCACGGGGGCGGACACATGGCCCCGTCCAAGGACGGGCGGGGTTACGGAAGCGGGGGAAGCTCGCCGGTCTCCTCGTAGTCGCTGAGCATGGCGATCCGGCGAGTGTGCCGGTCCTCGTCGCTGTACGGCGTGGCGAGGAAGAGCTCGACGAACCGGGTGGACTCCTCCAGGGAGTGCATCCGGCCGCCGATGCTGAGCACGTTGGCGTCGTTGTGCTCACGCGCCAGCTTGGCGGTGTCCTCACTCCAGGCCAGGGCTGAGCGGATGCCCTTGACCTTGTTGGCCGCGATCTGCTCGCCGTTGCCGGAACCGCCGATCACGATGCCCAGGGAACCCGGGTCCTTGGCGACGCCCTCTGCGGCGCGCAGGACGAAGGGAGGGTAGTCGTCGACCGCGTCGTAGACGGCCGGTCCGGCGTCGACGACCTCGTGGCCCTGCCCCTTCAGCCAGGAGACAAGGTGTTCTTTGAGCTCGAAGCCCGCATGATCTGATCCAAGGTAAACACGCACGTCACCAGTGTGACAGCTCCCTGTCGCGCGCAACGCCGCGCCCCGCCTGGTTGGGGACCGGGCGGGGCGCGGCGTTCGTCGTGCGGGATCCGGCTGGCTCAGGCGCCAGCGGCCGCGGCCGCGACGCTCAGGCCGAGGGCGGCGAAGCCGGCCATCGAGAGGATCGCGATCAGGTTGTACACGAAGATGGCCTTCAGGTCCTTTCCGAGAGGACCAGCCTTGGAGACCGCGGGCTTGTTGCTCAACTCACACCTCGATTGGGTTCGACCAGAGGATGACCAGTCGGAATTTTTCCACACCACACAACGCGCACGTCACCGGGGGTGATTCCCGGCGAGTGCGGAATCAGGATGTGACTCCGACCACAGGCGTCACATCTGCACGGCCTTGACCTCGCAGAACTCCTCCAAGCCCGGCAGCCCCCACTCGCGCCCGTTGCCGGAACGCTTGTACCCGCCGAAGGGCGCTCGGGGGTTCATCGCCCCACCGTTGAGCTCGACCTGGCCGGCCCGCAGGCGGCGGGCGACAGCCAGTCCCTCCTCGGGCTCGCCGGACCACACAGCGGCGTTGAGCCCGTAGACGGTGTCGTTGGCGATTTCGACCGCATCCTCGACCGTGTCGTAGGGGATGAGGGCGATCACGGGGCCGAAGATCTCCTCCTGGGCGATGCGCATGTCGTTGCGCACGTCGGCGAAGACCGTCGGGCGGACGTAGAAACCGCTCTCCTGGCCCTCGACCGGCTCGGAGCCGCCGACGACCAGGCGGGCCCCTTCCTCCACCCCGAGGTCCACGTAGGAGCGGACCTTGTCGCGCTGGGCGGCGGACACCAGCGGGCCCATCCTCGTTCCCTCGTCCGCGGGATCGCCCGGAACGTACTTGGCGGCGGAGGCCGCGGCCAGTTCCACGGCCTCGTCGTAGGAGTCGCGCTGCACGAGCATCCGGGTGAGCGCGTTGCAGCTCTGCCCGGTGTTGCGCATGACGTCGGCGACGCCGCGCTTGACCGCCTTGGTGAGGTCCGCGCCGGGCAGGACCACGTTGGGCGACTTACCGCCCAGCTCCAGCGCGACCTTCTTGACCGTTTCGGCCGCGACCTGGGACACCCGGGTGCCGGCGCGGGTGGAGCCGGTGAAGGAGACCATGTCGACCTTCGGGTGGGCCGCGATCGCCTCCCCCACGACGGGCCCGGTACCGGAGACCAGGTTGAACACACCGGCGGGTAGCCCGGCCTCGTCGAACACCTCGGCCAGGGCGTAGGCGCTCAGCGGGGCGACCTCGCTCGGTTTGAGGACGACCGTGTTGCCCGCGAGCAGCGCGGGGACGACCTTGAGGACGATCTGGTGCAGCGGGTAGTTCCACGGGGTGATGGCGCCGACCACGCCGATCGGTTCGTGCACGACGAGGGAGTTGCCGACCTGCTCCCCGTTGAAGTAGCGCTCCCCGTGCTCCTCGACCAGGTCGATGTAGGTGCGGAACATGAGGGAGGGGAGCCCCGCCTGCACCTTGGTGGCGAAGGTCGCGGGCGCGCCCATGTCACGGGTGAGTTCGGTGGCGATGTGGCCGAGGCGGGCGTCGAACAGCTCCAGCGCCTTGGCCAGGTGCGTGACCCGCTGTCCCGGCGTGAGCGCGGACCAGGCGGGGAGGGCGGCGGCCGCGGCTTCGACCGCGGCGTCGACGTCGCGGGTGGATCCGGCCGGAACGGTGTCGATGACCTGCTCGGTCGCCGGGTTGACCACGTCCAGGGCCTCTTCTGAGGCGGAGTCGCGCCAGGCGCCGTCGATGTAGAGGGATCGCATGGATCCACTGTCTCAGAACGCGATTCTGGTTGACCAGTGCGGGAGGTGCCCCAGTGGGCGCACCGGTGCTTTCACCGATGACCGGACAACGCGGAGGTACGGCAGCCAGCCCCAGGGGACGGGTCAGTCCCAGTGCGGGGGGCGTTCGGCGATGAGGCGGGCCGTGGAGTCGTCCTCACCGTCCCCCCAGCCTTCGGCCCGCTCGTCGCGGGTGGTGTCCGGGAAGAGCTCGGAGTCGTCGTCGGGTCCGGGCATGGGCCTTCCTCCCTGTAGTGCTGACAAGCCTTACCTCAACTCTATGAGGGCTGCCCGGGCGGCCGGCCGACCGCCCCGGGCAGCCCAAAAGGGGAGGAATCAGTCGAAGGCGGGTGCGCGCGTGCGGGTGCGCTTCAGCTCGAAGAAACCGTCGGTTCCGGCGACCAGGCGCACGCCGTCCCACAGCTTCCCGGCGTCCTCTCCGCGCGGGGCGGGGGTGACGACCGGGCCGAAGAACGAGACGCCCTCCACCTGGATGACGGGGGTGCCCACGTCCTCGCCGACCAGCTTCATCGCCTCACTGTGCGAGGCCCGCAGCGCCTCGTCGTATTCGGTGGAGTCCGCCGCCTCGGCGAGGTCGGCGGGCAGGTCGACATCGGCCAGCGCTGCACTGACGGTGTCCAGGGTGCGCGGCTCGCCGTTGTTGTGGAAGCGGGTGCCCAGAGCGGTGTAGAGGCCATCGAGGACCTCGGGCCCGAAGCGCTGTTCGGCGGCCACGCACACGCGCACCGCCCGCCAGGAGCGGGCGATCGACTCCTTGTACTCCTCGGGCAGGTCCCGGCCCTCGTTGAGCACGCCCAGGCTCATCACGCGCCACCGCACCCGCACCGGACGGACCCGCTCCACCTCCACGAGCCAGCGCGAGGTGATCCATGCCCAAGGGCAGGCGGGGTCGAACCACATGTCGGCGTAGGCGGTCTCCCCGCCAGCCTCACCAGCCCGCTGTCCCGCGGTCTGAGTCATCGCTGCTCCTCTGTCTGGACGGTCGAATATCTCGCCGTAGAGCCCCAACCACGGGAATCGGTTGCGCATTCCACCCCCGCGCGTGACAGGATCGATGCCGACGAGAAGACGACCTCCGGCCCGACGATGCCCACCCCAGTCGGCAGGCTCGCCGTGGTCGGCAACAATTTTCCGGCCGGCGACGATGGCGGCCGTGGAGGGAGCGTGGCGTGGCAGGGAACCTGACACGGGACGAGGCTCGGGAGCGGGCGCGCATTCTCAGCGTCGACTCCTACGCTGTGGAACTGGACCTGACCACGGGTGACGAGACCTTCCGGTCCACCACTCAGGTCCGTTTCTCCAGCAAGGAGACGGGCGCCCGGAGCTTCATCGACCTGGTCGCGCCCTCCATCAGGAGCGCCGTGCTCAACGGCCGCGAGCTGGACGTGGCGGAGCTGTTCGACGGAGAGCGGCTCGCTCTGCCCGATCTGGCGGCCGAGAACGAGCTGACGGTCGTCGCCGACGCCGCCTATATGCGCACCGGCGAAGGCCTCCACCGGTTCGTGGACCCGGTCGACGACTCGGTGTACCTCTACAGCCAGTTCGAGACGGCCGACGCGCACCGCATGTTCACGTGCTTCGACCAGCCGGACCTGAAGGCCGCGTTCGAACTGACCGTCTTCGCTCCCCCGTCGTGGGAGATCGTGTCCAACAGCGCCCCGGACGTGGAGCGCGAGGCCGCGGGCGACGAGCGGGTGCGCTGGCACTTCCCCGCCACCGAGGTGATGTCCACCTACATCACCGCCCTGATCGCCGGCCCGTACCACGTGGTCCGAGACGAGCACGACGGCATCCCGCTGGGCCTGTACTGCCGCGCCTCGCTCGCCGAACACCTGGACTCCGACGCCCTGTTCGAGGTCACCAAGCAGGGCTTCGACTTCTTCCACGGCCTGTTCGACCTTCGCTACCCGTTCGGCAAGTACGACCAGCTCTTCGTGCCCGAGTTCAACGCGGGCGCGATGGAGAACGCCGGCGCGGTCACGTTCCTGGAGGACTACGTCTTCCGCTCCCGCGTCACCGACGCCCGCTACGAGGTCCGCGCCGAGACGATCCTCCACGAGATGGCGCACATGTGGTTCGGCGACCTGGTCACCATGCGCTGGTGGGACGACCTGTGGCTGAACGAGTCGTTCGCGACCTACGCCAGCGTGTACTGCATGGTCAACGCCACCAAGTGGACCGATGCCTGGACGACCTTCGCCAACGTGGAAAAGGCCTGGGCGCTGCGCCAGGACCAGCTGCCCTCCACCCACCCGATCGCCGCCGACATGGTCGACATCCAGGCGGTCGAGGTGAACTTCGACGGCATCACCTACGCCAAGGGCGCCTCAGTGCTCAAGCAGCTGGCGGCGTACGTGGGTGTGGACGCCTTCTTCGCGGGTGTGCGCGCCTACTTCAAGGAGAACGCGTTCGGCAACACCGAGCTGAAAGACCTCCTCAAGCACCTGGAGGCCGCCTCCGGCCGCGACCTGTCCGGCTGGTCACGCGAGTGGCTGGAGACCACCGGCGTCAACACCATGCGCCCCGAATTCGAGGTCGACGCGGACGGCAACTTCACGTCCTTCGCCGTGTTGCAGGAGGCCGACCCGGAGCACCCGACGCTGCGCTCGCACCGCTTGGCCGTGGGCCTGTACGACCGCACCGAGGACGGCATCGTGCGCCGCGAGCGCGTGGAACTGGACGTCAGCGGGGCGCGCACCGAGGTCGCCGAGCTGGTCGGCAAGGCACAGCCGGACCTGGTACTCATCAACGACGACGACCTCACCTTCACCAAGATCCGTCTGGACGAGCGCTCGCTGCGCACCGTGGTGGACAGTGCCGGTGAGATCCGCGAGTCCCTGCCGCGTGCCCTGGCCTTCAGCTCCGCCTGGGACATGACCCGCGACGGCGAGATGGCCGCCCGCGACTACGTCGCCCTGGTGATCTCCGGGATCAGCGGCGTGGACGACGTCACGGTCGCCCAGACCCTGCTCCGCCAAGCTTCGGGCGCGCTGTACAACTACGCGGACCCGGCGTGGCGCCCGTTCGGATTCGAGAAGCTGGCCGACCGGCTGCGCGACCTGCTGTCCGCCGCCGAGCCCGGCGGCGATCTGCAGCTGGCCTACATCAACGCGCTGGCGGGCGCAGCCGTGAGCGACGCCCACCTGTCGCTGCTGCGCGGCCTGCTGGACGGCGCTCTCACCGTGGACGGTCTGACCGTCGACACCGACCTGCGCTGGACGCTGCTTCGCCGCCTGGTCGCCGCCGGCGAGGCCGGAGAGGCGGAGATCGCCGCCGAGGTGGCGGCCGACCCGACCGCCACCGGTCAGCGCAACGCCGCCGGGGCCCGGGCCGCGATCCCCACCCCCGAGGCCAAGGAGACCGCCTGGAACCGGATCGTGGGCGGGGACCTCGCCAACGCCGAGTTCCGCGCGACCCTGCTGGGCTTCTCCGAGCCGAGCCAGGCCGAGCTGTACCGGCCCTATCTGGACCGGTACTTCGACCAGCTCGCCCCGGCCTGGGACAAGTGGACCGGTGAGTTCGCACAGACCTTCGCCGAGGTCATGTACCCGAGCCAGCTGGTGGAGGATGCGACGCTGGAGCGCACCGACTCCTACATCGCCGAGAACTCCCCGGCTCCGGCGCTCCGCCGCCTGCTGATCGAGGGCCGGGCCGGGGTGGAGCGCGCCCTGCGCGCCCGAGCTACGGACATCGCCGCCGGTCAGAACGGCTGATCGTTGGCCTGACGCGGCGCTTTCGGGGCGCTGCGCCTTGGACGGCCCCGGGGGGCGGGTGTTCACCCTCCGGGGCCGTTCTCCTGCTCGGGGAGCGCCCTCGGGTACCGTTCCCGGTCACCGATGCGTGCTGTCCGGTAGCGGCCCTCCCCTGGTATGCGGGGCATCCGCCGCCGATACTGGGAAGGCGGGGGCGGCGTGAGAGAACGGGTATTGCGGTGCTGCCCCTGTCGTCCGAAGACCCGGAGTACATAGGCCCCCACAGGCTCACCCACCGGTTGGGCGCTGGCGGGATGGGGCAGGTCTACCTCGCCGAGAGCCCCGGTGGTTTCCGGGTCGTGGTGAAGACGATCCTGCCCCAGCACGCCGAGCGGTGGCTGCACCGCGGCCGGTTCGTGCGCGAGGTGGAGGCGGCCCGGCAGGTCGGCGGGTTCCACACCGCGCCGGTCGTCGGCGCGGACCCTTGGGCGGAGCGGCCATGGGTGGCCACCTCATACGTTCCAGGGCCGAACCTGGCCGAGGCCGTGCGCGAGCACGGCGGGTGGGGTGGCTCCGGGCAGGGAGCCCCGGGGTTGTGGGAGCTGGTAGCCGGGCTCGCGGAAGGGCTCAGCGCGATACACCGGCAGGGTCTCGTGCACCGCGACCTCAAGCCCGCCAACGTCATCCTGACCGCTGACCGGCCGCTGGTCATCGACTTCGGGCTGGCCCGGTTCCCGCACGGCGGAACGCTGACGGCGCAGGGAAGCATCGCCGGGACGATCCCGTACATGTCTCCCGAGCAGACCCGAGCCGCGCCCGTCGGACAAGCATCGGACCTGTTCTCCCTGGGCACCGTGATCGTGTTTGCCACGACCGGGAGCAACCCTTTCCGGGGCCGCAACCACGAGGAGACCATGTGGCGGATCCGCACCCTGGAGCCGGGTTTGGGCACGGTTCCCGAAGGCGTGCGGGCGCTGGTCCGGGAATGCTGGCGCAAGGACCCACGGCGGCGCCCTTCGGCGCAGTGGGTTCTGGAGCAGGTGCTCCAGCACCTCGGCGGGCAGGGCCCGGGTGCGGCGTGGCCGCCCGCTCACCTTCCCGCGTTGCCCCCGGTACAGCCCGGGGCACATGAAGCACAGTCCGGGGCACAGGCGGGCCCTGGGAACGGCTCGGAAGACTGGACGCTGGATTCCGACATCCCCGCTGACCAGCACGGCACCTCGGCTGAGCGGGAAGGCATCCCCGCTGAGCAGGACTCGGAGCAGGGCCGGGGCCGGGCACACCGGCAGCCCTTCGGTTCGCTCCGGCTCGCGTTGAACGCGCTGGCCGCCACCATCGTGGTGTTCCTGGGGCTCATGGCAACGCCGCCGTCCCCGCCGCAGCCCTCACCGGAGACGAACCCCGGCCCCGACACCGCATCCGGCGCCCAGAGGACCGTGGACCTCCTGGCGGCGGAGCCGGAACCGCGGGTGTGGGAGACCAACGCGGAGTCGATGGCGTTCTCGGGTGACACCCTCCTCGCCATGGAGGTCGGCGGACACATGCTGGCGGCGTCCCCCAGCGATTCCGGCGAGTGGCGTTCGGGCCCGGTACTCCGCGACGTCAACCCGGACCACTACCTGGCCTTCTTCACCGGTGTCCTGAGCACCGATGGCACCCTGGCCGCCGCGACCTGGCACAACAACCTAGCAGTATGGGACCTGGAGTCCGGCACAGAGGAGTACCTGCTCGAAGACGCGGACGAGCTGCTGCACCGTGTCGCCCTCTCCCCCGACGGAGACCTGCTCGTGGCGGCCGGCAACGGGGGCACCGCCTATATGTGGGAGACCGGATCCTGGTCCGAGTTGGACGGGCCGGACGAAGCGGACCGGTACCACAGCGCCGCGTTCACCCCCGACGGGGCATGGCTGGTCATGACCGGCGCGTTCGACGGGGAGGACGGCGAAGCACAGGCGGCGGTGATCCTGTGGGACACCGGCGGGCGCGAGACGGTCCACGAACTGCACGCCTCCGCTGAGACCATCGTGAGTCCGCACCCGGCCCCGGGAGGGCAGCACGTGGTGACCTCCGGAACCGCCGCCAACCGGATCTGGGACCTGCATGAATCGAGCGTGCGGGAGCTGGGGCCGACCTCCGTCGCGGGGCGGGGCGCGGTAGCGGTGTCCCCCGCCGGCTCCTTCGCCGTGGTCTCCGCACAGGAGGACCTGGTACAGATCCGCTCACTCCCCGGCGGGGAACCAGTGACCGAGCCCCTCGTGCACGAGGCGTCCGTGCAGGCAGTGGCGGTGAGCCCGGACGAGAGTGCCGTGGCCACAGGCGACCACGACGGCACGGTCCGGCTGTGGGACACCTCCGACTGGACGGAAACGGCGGTACTCGAAGGCCACACCGAGCAGCTGCACACGTTGGAGTTCGGAACCGACGGCGCGTCGCTGGCGGGTGCTTCCGGCGGGAAGGGCACGCCGGGAGGAAAGGTGACCGTGTGGACGGCCACCTGAAGGCTAGGTGTTCCGGTTCTGGCCGCCGAGCGGGCCCAGGGTCCGGCGGATCCGGGCGACCATGCGGGGATCCGCCAGTAGTTCGTCCACCAGTACGGGTTCGCCCTCGCCGCTGGTGAGCGGTATCCGCCAGTTCGGATATTCGGTACTGGTTCCCGGTTGGTTCTGCATGCGCCGGTCCCCCACCATGTCGGTGAGTGCGACCCCGAGCATCCTCGCCGGGGTCGCCGCCAGGAAGGCGTGCATCGCCGACACGACGGAGGCGGGGTCACCCACCGGGTCCGCGTCCTCTTCCAGCAGCCCCAGGTACACCAGGAGCGCGCACCACTGGGCCACTTGGGCCTCGACATCGGCCAGTTCCTCATCCGGTGAACGGCTGAGCAGGCCCAAGCGGTCCCGGAGGTCGACGTGCTCCCCGGACAGGTACGACGCCACCGGCGGTAGGTCGTGGGTGGCCACCGTGGCCAGGCAGTCCCTGCGCCACTGGTCGGGGCGGAGCGGGTCACCGTCCTCGTCGTTCTCGAACCACAGCACGGACGTTCCGAGGATGCCCCGGTCGGCCAAGTGGCCGCGGACCCACGGCTCCACGGTGCCCAAGTCCTCGCCGACGATCACCGCGTCGGCGCGGTGGGCGGCCAGCGCCAGCGTTCCGACCATGCCCTCGTGGTCGTAGCGCAGGTAGGTGCCCTGGTCGGCGGAGGCGCCCTCGGGCACGCACCACAGCCGGAACATACCCATGACATGGTCCATCCGCAGGCCGCCCGCGTGCCGCAGGTTGTGGGACAGGATCTGGTGGAGCGGACCGTAGCCGAGCTGGGCCAGACGGGTCGGGTTCCACGGGGGCTGCCCCCAGTCCTGGCCGCGCGGGTTGAACTCGTCCGGCGGGGCACCCACGTGCAGGCCGGGCACGAGCGCGTCCCCGAACATCCACGCGTCCGCGCCGCCCGCCTGCACACCGATCGCGAGGTCGTGCACGATACCGACGCCCATGCCGCTGTTGAGGGCGCTCTCCTGGGACTGGCCGAGCTGTGCGTCGAGGATCCATTGGAGCCAACGGTGGAACTCCACGCGCGGCCACAGTTTCAAGGCTTCCTCGCCCACCGTCCGGGCACCGACGTCGCGCAGGCGCGCGGGCCAGCTGCGGAAGTCGGGCCCGTACTCCTCGGCCAGGGCAGACCACGTCGCGAACTCGACCAGGGGCTGGCCCTCGCGGTCCAGGAAGGAGTGGAGCTCCGCCTCCCGGGCGGGTGCGCGGGGCACCGTGAAGAGGATCTCAAGGGCGGTGCGCTTGGCCTCCCAGACGGCGTCACGATCGAGGAGGTCGGCGGTGCGGCCGCGCTCGCGGAGCGGCCGGGCCAGGCGTTGGATCCCCTCGCGTTGGGCCGGGTCGAGGCGCGCGTACTCGGGCACGTCCTCCACTCGGATGTAGAGCGGGCTGGAGTAGCGGCGGCTCACCGGAAGGTACGGGGACGGCTCGACGGGCGTGAGCGGCTCGGTCGCATGCACCGGGTTGATCAGGGCGAAGTCGGCGCCCAGGTCGCGGGCGCTCCATTCGGCGAGTTCCGCGAGATCGCGAAGGTCACCGGTCCCCCACGAGGCGCGGGAGCGCACGCTGTAGATCTGGGTCATCAGGCCCCACAGGCGCGGGTGGTCGCGCAGGGCCGTGGGCTCGATCCGGTCGGGGACCACCAAGAGCGGGGCGTCGTGCTCGGCGCCGTTGTCGGTCACCCGCAGCGTGTGCACCCCAAGCGGCAGCCCGGGGTCGAAGGGCAACAGGGATCTGTCGGCGGTCTCCACGGCGCTCCGGGCCCCCGCCGGCAACACCAGATCAGGTGCCTTGCCCTCGCGGACCACCACCGCGGGCGGCAACAGTCCCCGCCCCGGCCTGGCTCTGTCGGGATCTTTCGGATCCACCCCCAAAGCGGACAGAACATGGTGGATCGTGTCCGGGCTGACGGGCACCTGTCGTCCCCGCCAGTCCTCGTAGGTGGTCGCGATCCCGTACTGCTCGGCTATCCGGGCCAGCTGAACGTCCCTCACAGACACCGATCATGCCCCAAGGGGAGGCGCGTACACCGGAGGTCAGCCCGGCGTGGGGTCAGAAGATCCTCCCTTTCCTCGCGTGACATTCCCGCTGGCCACACCTGGCCTTCGACTTTCCGGAACAACCGCAGACCCCTGCCACACATGGTGATAAACACGTCGCGTAAATCCTGCACAGACCGCATAATCAGTGCTGTGTTCGCGAACTACCGGCTCCTCTTCGCCGTTCCCCATGTCCTGTCCCTGTTGAGCTGGTCCCTGGCGGCCCGGTTCTACACCCCGGGGCTGATGATCGGGGTCACCTTCCTGGTCGAGGGCTGGACGGGCTCCTACACCCTGGCCGGGCTGGTCGCGGGCGCGTTCACCCTGGGAATGGCTCTGGTGGGGCCGCTGCGCGGGCGGATGGCCGACCGTGGCAACAGTGACAAGTTGGTTCTGGTGTGCGGCGTGGTGTTCACCGTCGGCCTCACGACCCTGGCGCTGCTGCCCGCGTCACTGTGGTGGCTTTCGCTTCCGCTGGCCCTGGGCACCGGGCTCTTCGGCACCCCGGCCAACCAGATCGTGCGTGCGCTCTGGCCCCGGTTGACCAAGGGGCCTGCCCGGCAGGCGGTCTACGCGACTGAGGCCACGACCCAGGAACTGCTGTTCATCTTCTCCCCGATCCTGACCGCCGGTGTGGTCGCGATGGCGGGGCCTCGCTGGGCGCTGCTGCTTCTGGGAGTTCTGGGGCTGGTAGGAGCTGTGGGGTTCGCGCTGTCGCTGCGGCGGGCCGGGGTGACCGGCCCGGCCCCGGTGGAGGACGAGGACGCCGAAGCCGATACCGCTTCCGAGGACGGTTCCGAGAGCCGCGGGGCGACAGCCGGGGCGGGGTCGGGCAACGCTCGGAAACCGCGCCGCAGCCTGCTGTTCCACCCCGCGCTGTGTCTGGTGTTCGCGATGTGCCTGCTGATCGTCTCCGGCGTGGTCGGCATGGACCTGGTGATCGTCGCCTGGGCCAACGAGCTGAACGCGCCCCACTACGTGATGGTCCTGGCCTCGATCTGGGCGCTGGGCTCCCTGGTGGGCGGTGCGGTCGCCGGCGGGCTGAAGGGCACCCCTCGCGTGGCGCTGCGGGCCTTCGCCGCGGCGTTCGGCCTCGCGGTACTCGTCCCGTTCGTCCCGCCGATCACCCACCTGCCCACCCCACTGCTCATCACACCGCTGCTGTTCGTGTCAGGGCTGGCGCTGGCGCCGACCCTGGCCGCCGTCATGGGGCGGCTGGGCGACACCGCTCCCGCCCGGCGGCGGGCCGAGGCGTTCGGCTGGATGGCTACGGCGATGAGCACCGGCGCCGCGGTCGCCGGCCCGGTGACCGGCGCCCTGGTGGACACCAACGGGATCGCGGGCGGTGTGCTGGGTGCCACCGGGTTGGTCCTGTTGGCGGCGGTCCTGAGCCTGTTCCTGCCCCGTCCCGCCACCGCGGCGTCTGCTGTGGCCTCGGCGTCGGATCCCGCCTCGGCCTCGGCTCCCGCTTCGGTCACTCCGACCAGCCGTCGGGAACCCGGTGTGCCCACGGCCGGGCCCGCTCCAACTGGGCCGACAGGGACAGCAGAGTCCCCTCGGCACCCATCCGGCCCGTGAGCATGGAGCCGATCGGCAGACCGCTCTCCGACCAGTACAGCGGGACGTTCACCGAAGGTTGCCCGGAAACGTTGTAGAGCGAGGTGAACGGTGTGAACTCGGTCATCCGCTGGAACTCGGCTTCGGGCCCGCCCGAGTTGAAGTGCCCGATCGGTACCGGAGGCCGCGCCAGGGTGGGGCTGAGCACGGCGTCGAAGCGTGCCGTGGCCGTCAGCATCGCGCGCACCCCGCGCTGGAGGCGGGCGCTGGCCGCCACGTACTGGGGGACCGCGGTAGTGCGGGCGCGCTCGCGCAGCCAACGGTAGATCGGGGTCAGTTCGCCCTCGCTGCCCGGGGCGATGGGTGTGGCGGAGGCGACGGCCGCCCACAGGTGCTGGAAATCCCCCGCGAAAGCGCCCCCGAAGGCGGTGTCGGCGGGGTTCTCGATCTCCTCGACCTCGTGTCCCAGGTCCCGGAGCAGCTCAGTGGCCCTGTCGTGGGCGTCGAGCACGTCGGGGTGGACCTCGATGCCGGCGGAACCGGTGTCGGCGTAGCGGGCGATCCGCAGCTTGCCGGGTTCACGGCGGACATGGTCGGCGAAGGTCTCGCCGGGCGGCAGCGGCGGTGCGGAGTAGAGGTCGCCCGGCATGTTGAAGGCCATGGCGTCCAGGAGCAGGGCGGCGTCGAGCACCGACCGGGTCATCGGGCCCGCCGTGGACAGGCCCGCCAGGTCGGCGCGGTCTGGGCCGCCGGAGATCCGGCCCCGGGTGGGTTTGAGGCCGAACAGGCCGCAGGTGCTGGCGGGGATACGGATGGACCCGCCCCCGTCGCTGGCCTGGGCCACGGGGGCCAGCCCGGCGGCCACCGCGGCGGCCGCTCCCCCGCTGGAGCCGCCAGGGGACAGCCGTGTGTCCCAGGGGTTCCGGCTGGGCGGTGCGATGTCGTTCTCCGTGTAACAGGTGGCCCCGAACTCGGGGGTGTTGGTCTTTCCGAGGAAGACGGCCCCGGCGGCGCGCAGTTGGGCGACCATTCCGGAGTCGGCGGGGGCGACGAGGTCGGAGTAGACGCGTGAGCCGAAAGTGACCCGGACCCCGGCGAGCGTGTCCAGGTCCTTGATCGGCACGGGAACGCCGTGGAGGGGTGGCAGGTCGCCCGGCGTGTCGCTCATCGCGCGTTTCTGCGCGTTTCGGGCCTGATCCAGAGCCAATTCATCCGTGACCGTAATGAAGGCACCGTAACGGTCGTCCAGGCGGTGAATCCGCTCCAGATAGTGCTCAGTGATCTCAACAGGCGACAGCTCACGACTGCGGACCAACGCCGCAAGACGGTGCGCGGGAAGTTCGTGAATCCGGGTCATGCCCACCGAGGTTATCCGGGTAGGGCAACGGGAACTAGGGCGGTGGGACGGGCTTTCTCTAGAGAGGTGGCGAAAAGGTAATCGTTCCCTGTCCTGGTGTCCCAAACACGCATGGGCCCGAGGACACAAGGGAAGCAAAGTGTGAGAAGTAATGCTCTAGGACTCAGATATGGATGGAACTAACCTGTCCGTCGTGGAATCGGCAACCAGTGTGAACGGTCGTAGCCCATCGTCTGACGGGTCGGAGCCCGAACGACCCGAAGCCCTCTTCTTCCCCAACCAGCGCAAGGAGTCCGGCGGGCCGGGCGGCAAGGCCCTCTACGGGAGCCTCAAGTCCAACGACGCCGCGCGCCGGTGGATACTCCGGAGCGCTGCCGCCGCGCTGGCGGCGGGCGCCTTCGGCATGCTCAGCGGGGACTGGAGGGTCGGTGTGACCTTCGGGATCATCGCCCTGGTCGCGGTCATGGTCTGGAGCTCCCGGCGCGAGTCGGAGATCCCCCGCTGGCGCAAGCCCTCGGCCGCCCAGCGCCGCACCGAAGCCCAGCTCAAGCTCATGAAGCAGCTCGGTTACCGCGTGCTTCACGCACGTGCCGTGCCCGGCGGCAACGGCCAGATCGACCACTTCATCGTGGGTCGGCGCGGCGCGTTCGCCATCGACTCGGAGTCCTGGGACAAGCGCCTCCCGCTGCGCAACAAGCTGGAGAAGCTCTACCACGGACGGTTCAGCAAGAACGAGCGGATCGATGAGGCCCTGGAGGAGGCCAAGCGCGCGGAGGAGCTCATCAGCGCGGAGCTCGGCCGGGACATCTCGGTACGCGCGTCCCTGGCCATCTACGGACCAGGCATGCCCTGGGACAGCCATCGGCTCCGGGGCGTGGACATCATCACCGGAAACAAGGTCCGCAAGTGGTTGCGCAGCGGGCGCGACCGCCTCAGCGAGACCGAGATCGAGGAGATCTACCAGGCAGCCAAGAAGGCCCTGCCGCCCCGTTACTAATCCCCTCCCCCGTCGAGGAACGGCCCGGAAACCGGCCACACCGTGGTGGCCTCCGGGCCCTACGTATGCCAGGGGCCGAGCGACTTGCCCCGAAACACCCCGCTACGGCCGCGTTCGGGACAGAGCGCCCCGAAAAGCTTGAAAAGCCCCCTTGCTGACCTCCGAGCCCGCCGAAGAGTCTCAGCATGCGGAACGGTGGTCTTTCGAGTCGAGACCAAACCTGCCCCCGGAGGGGATTACCATCGAGGGGAAACACCCGTAACGATGGGAGTCCACCCGATGCCCGCCCTACGCTCACGCACGGTCACCCACGGCAGGAACATGGCTGGCGCCCGCGCTCTCATGCGCGCTACCGGCGTAGAGCGCGAGGACTTCGGCAAGCCCATCGTGGCCGTAGCCAACAGCTTCACGGAGTTCGTGCCCGGGCACGTACACCTGCGCGAGGTCGCCGAGGTCGTCGCGAACGCCATCAAGGAGGCCGGTGGCGTCCCCCGCGAGTTCAACTCCATCGCCGTCGACGACGGCATCGCCATGGGACACGGCGGCATGCTGTACTCGCTGCCCAGCCGCGAGCTCATCGCCGACTCCCTCGAATACATGGTCAACGCGCACTGCGCCGACGCCCTGGTGTGCGTGTCCAACTGCGACAAGATCACCCCTGGCATGCTGCTCGCGGCGATGCGCCTCAACATCCCCACCGTGTTCGTCTCCGGCGGCCCCATGGAGGCCGGGAAGGTCACGGTGGTCGAGGGCACGGCCACCACCGTCAAGAAGCTCGACCTGATCAACCCCATGATCGCCGCGGCCGACGAGAGCGTCTCCCAGTCCGAGCTGGACGAGATGGAAGAGAACGCCTGCCCGACCTGCGGTTCCTGCTCCGGCATGTTCACCGCCAACTCGATGAACTGCCTCACCGAGGCCATGGGGCTGGCCCTGCCCGGCAACGGCACTGTCCTGGCCACCCACACCGCCCGCAAAGCCCTGTACGAAGACGCCGGGCGCCGGGTGGTGGAAGCGGCCAAGCGCTACTACCAGGATGACGACGACTCGGTGCTGCCGCTGTCCATCGCCACCCCGGCAGCCTTCGGCAACGCCATGGCCCTGGACGTGGCCATGGGCGGGTCCACCAACACGATCCTGCACCTGCTGGCCACGGCCCACGAGGCCGGTGTGGAATTCGGCCTCCCCGAGATCGACGAGGTCTCACGTCGCGTCCCGTGCCTGTGCAAGGTCGCTCCGAACACGGAGAAGTACCACATCGAGGACGTGCACCGGGCCGGCGGCATCCCCGCCATCATGGGCGAACTGGCCCGCGGCGGCCTGCTCGACACCTCGCTGCCGACCGTGCACGGCAAGACCATCGGCGAGTTCATCGCCGAATGGGACATCGTCTCGGACCAGGTCCTGCCCGAGGCGGTGGAGCTCTTCCACGCCGCTCCGGGCGGCAAGCGCACCACCAAGGCCTACTCCCAGAGCGTCCGGTGGGACACGCTGGACACCGACCGCGCGCAGGGCTGCATCCGTTCGGTGGAGGACGCCTACACGAAGGACGGCGGTCTGGCCGTGCTCTTCGGCAACCTCGCCCCGGACGGCGCGATCGTCAAGACCGCCGGTGTGGAGGAGGAGCTGTGGACCTTCTCCGGCCCCGCCAAGGTGTTCGAGTCCCAGGACGAGGCGGTCGAGGGCATCCTCAACAAGCAGATCGAGCCCGGTGACGTGGTCGTCATCCGTTACGAGGGCCCCAAGGGCGGCCCCGGCATGCAGGAGATGCTGTACCCGACGAGCTTCCTCAAAGGCCGGGGCCTCGGCAAGGCGTGCGCGCTCATCACCGACGGGCGCTTCTCCGGCGGCACCTCGGGCCTGTCCATCGGCCACGCCTCACCGGAGGCGGCCGCCGGGGGCGACATCGCCCTGGTCGAGAACGGCGACACCATCAGCATCGACATCCCGAACCGGGGCATCGTGCTGGAGGTCCCCGAGGACGAGCTGGACACCCGCCGCGAGCGCCTGCTCAAGGAACTGGGCCGGTTCCAGCCCCGTGACCGCCAGCGCCCGGTGACGCCGGCGCTGCGCGCCTACGCCGCGATGGCCACCTCGGCCTCCACCGGCGCAGCCCGGGACATCAGCCAGATCGAGAAGTAGGGCTCAGGAGCAGCAACCGCCCCCGCAGCACCCGCCACCACCGGAGGGCGCGGGGGCGGCGGCACGTCCGCCCACCGCCACGGTGGACAGGAGCCGGACCGTGTCGTCATGGCCTTGGGGGCAGTCGGCGGCGGCATCGGACTCCGCCATGGGGCGGGAGAGTTCAAAGGTGTCGCCGCACTCGCGGCAGCGGAAGTCGTATCGGGGCATGGAACCAGGATACGGGCGGGCGGCGGACGCTGACAGGGGCACCAGGCACTGCCCGAGGCACCGTGCGCGGACGAGGGTGCCGGGAGCGGACAGAGGTGCGCCCCCGGGAGTGCCGTGGGGGGTTCGGCGCTCCCGAGGGCGCTGGCTGGGCCGGGTGGGACGCCCGGAACCGACCCTTGCGGCCGCCGTTACGCGGCCAGGTGTGCCATGTACGGCTCCCACTGGGGATCGCCGTGCATGTCACCGTTGATCAACCGCCAGTGGGGGCCCTTGGGCACCTTGGGAGTCAGGTGCAGTTGCCAACCGATCTCGTCCAGGAACTTGTCCGCCTTCCGGTGGTTGCAGGGCTTGCAGGCCGCGACCACGTTCTCCCACACGTGGGCACCGCCGCGGCTGCGCGGGACGACGTGGTCGATCGTCTCCGCCTTCTTCCCGCAGTAGCCGCAGATGTGCCGGTCCCGCCGCATGAGCGCCACCCGGGTGAGGGGCACCCGGCGGCTGTACGGGATACTGATGTAGCGCCGTAGCCTGATCACCGA
Organism: Nocardiopsis oceani; assembly: GCF_054777395.1. Taxonomy (NCBI): domain Bacteria; kingdom Bacillati; phylum Actinomycetota; class Actinomycetes; order Streptosporangiales; family Nocardiopsidaceae; genus Nocardiopsis; species Nocardiopsis oceani. The sequence continues at coordinate 46,445 of NZ_BAAHAR010000008.1, read as the reverse complement.
CGGCACATCGTAGGCACGTGTCGCCGAGTGCAGCACCGCCCCAGCGCCGTCGTCGTGCACGACCTCCGCCTTTTCCCGCAGTACGAGCAGAATTGCTCTGCGCAGCGGAAGGGTCGTCAAGGGTTCAAAGCTTGCGTTGAGCAGCAGTACGTGGCGACGGGCGGCACCTGTGCCGCTCTGCTGGCCGCGCCGGGCGCTCATCGTGTCGCCCCTGCCGCCGGTTTCGGCGGCCGTGTCTCTTCCCCGGCCAGCCGTTCGGCCAGCCAGGAAACCTCCCTGTGCACCGACCCGAGGATCGGTGTCTCTGTACGCCTTGCCACACGGACCTCCCGGTGGTTCCCGCCGAGTTGCGTCCCGCATTCAGTTTGCTGGTTCGGACCGCCCCGGCGCCACCCCAATTTACGTCGGGCTGCCCAGAAAACACACGTTGTCGCTTTCTGGAACCCATTGTGCGGCCGACTCGCCAGGATTCACGTTGTCGCCGCGCCGAACACACTCGGTGAGATAACGGTGTATAGAGTGCGAAGTATGCGCGAACTCCGCTATCCCCCGGCCACCAGGCTGGACATCCACGAGACCCTGCACGGCCACACGGTCCGTGACCCCTACCGGTGGTTGGAGGAGGCCGGTTCCACCGAGACCAAGGAGTGGTCGACCGCCCAGGACGCCCTGTACAACCAGATCTCCCAGACGTACGGCGCCCGGGACTGGTTCGCCGAACAGGTACGGTCACTCCTCGGCTCCGGGAACATCGGGGTTCCGGTGTGGCGCGGCCAACGCCGGTTCCTCGCCCGCCGGACCGCCGAACAGGAGCACGCCGTGCTGCACGTTCAGGACGGCGACGGTCCCGAGCGCGCGCTGATCGACCCCGGGGCCCTCGACCCCGACGGCTTGACCACCCTGGACTCCTGGCGCCCCTCACCGGACGGTCGACTGCTCGCCTACCAGCTGTCCGAGGGCGGCGACGAGGAGTCGCTCCTGCGCGTCATGGACGTGGATTCGGGAGAACTCGTCGACGAGCCCATCAACCGCACGCGCTACAGCCCGGTGGCCTGGCTCCCCGACGGGTCGGCCTTCTACTACGTGCGCCGCCTGCCCGCCAGCGAGGTCCCCGAAGGCGAGGACTCCTACCACCGCCGGGTCTACCTGCACCGCCTGGGCACCCCCGCCGACCAGGACGCCCTGGTATTCGGTGACGGCCGGGACAAGACGGCGTTCTACGGGGTCTCGGTCAGCCACGACGGGCGCTGGCTCGTCCTCACTTCCGCAAAGGGCACCTCCTCCGCCACCGACGCGTGGGTCGCGGACCTGGCAGAGGGGCCGTTGGAGAGTCCCCGCCTGGTCACCGTCCAGGAGGGTGTGGACGCCGACCTGCGCCCCCACCTGGGCTGGGACGGCCGCCTGTACCTCCTCACGGACCGGGAGGCACCCCGCGGGCGCCTGTGCGTGGCCGATCCCGCCGCCCCCGGGTACGAGAACTGGACCACCCTGGTTCCCGAGGACCCGGACGCGGTCCTGGAGGGGCACGCCCTCCTCGACGGTGCCGGGTTCGCCGCACCCGAACTGCTCGTGGCCTGGAGCCGCCACGCGATCAGCGAGATCGGCAGACACTCCCCCAGCACCGGCGAGCGCCTGGGCACCCTGCCGATGCCCGGCCTGGGCAGCCTGACCGGCCTGACCTACCGTCTCGAGGGCGGGCACGAAGCGTGGTTCGGCTACACCGACAACACCCACCCCTCGTCCGTGTACCACTACGACGCGCGCACCGGTGAGGTGGCTCTGTGGGCCAGGCCACCGGGCGAGATCGACCTGCCCGAGGTGCGGACCGAACAGGTCCCCTTCACGTCGAAGGACGGCACCACCGTGCGCATGCTGGTGGTCTCCCCCGCGGAACCGGCCGACGGCCCGCGCCCGACCATCCTCAACGGGTACGGCGGCTTCCAGATCCCGCTCACCCCGGGCTACTCCGCCACGGTCCTGGCGTGGGTGCGTGCCGGCGGCGTCTTCGCCGTCGCGAACCTGCGCGGCGGCCTCGAGGAGGGTGAGGAGTGGCACCGGGACGGGATGCTCGGCAACAAGCAGAACGTGTTCGACGACTGCGCCGCCGCCGGTGATCACCTGGTCGCCACCGGGGTCACGAGCCCGGACCGGCTCGCTGTCCTGGGCGGCAGCAACGGCGGACTGCTGGTGGGCGCCATGGTCACGCAGCGGCCCGACCTGTTCGCCGCGGCGGTGTGTTCCGCGCCCCTGCTCGACATGGTGCGCTACGAACGCTTCGGCCTCGGGCAGCTGTGGAGCGGAGAGTACGGCACCGCCGAAGAGCCCGAGCAGCTGGGCTGGTTGCTGGGGTACTCGCCGTACCACAACGTGCGCGAGGGCACCCGTTACCCGGCGACCCTGTTCACGGTGTTCGACAACGACACCCGGGTCGACCCGCTGCACGCGCGCAAGATGTGCGCCGAGATGCAGCGGTCCACCTCCGCTCCGATCGACGAGCGCCCGATCCTCTTCCGCCGCGAGGCCGAGGTCGGGCACAGCTCCAGGTCGGTGAGCCGGACGGCGGCCCTGTCAGCCGAACAGCTCGCCTTCTTCGCGCACCACCTGGGGTTGCCGGTCCCCTGACCCGCGCTTCGTTCCAGCTGGGCAGAGCCTGACGGGAGAGCAAGGACACAGGCCTCCGACATCCCGGACAGCGGTTCCGTAGAAGGCCCTTTGAGACAATCGGGTAGGGCGCGATCGGTGATCGCGCCCTACCCGAGGCGCGTTTCGAGTGCCCGTTGCGCGTACGAGTTCCGTGCACGACACAGAGAGCGCGACCACGGGACCACCCCTCCCGGGGCACCCCCGGGAGTACCGCAGGAGAGGATCCAGGACGTGACACAGATCGAGGCCGAGAGCGCCACGACCACCGGGCCGCAGCGCTACGTGCACCTCGCGCAGGTGCGCTACGCCGACCTTGACCCGCAGCAGCACGTCAACAACGTCCGGATGCTCACCTACCTGGAGGACGCCCGCGTCGGTTTCCTGCACTTCGGTATCGGAGAGGTCGGTGCCGAGGGCGCCGAGAGTTTCGGCGCGACGGTCGTGGCCCGTCAGGAGGCCGACTACGTCGCCCCGCTGCTACCCCGCACCGAGCCGGTACGCGTGGAACTGTGGGTGACCGAGGTCCGCAACGCGAGCTTCAGCATGTCCTACGAGATCCTCGACGACGACCGCGTCTACCTGCGAGCCAAGACCGTGCTGGTCGGATTCGACGTCGAGACGCAGAGCGCCCGGCGCCTCAACGACGCCGAGCGCACACTCCTGGCCCAGTACTCCTAACCGCCTCCGGGGTCACCGCTTCAGGGAGATGGTGATGGGCTCGCCGTCGTCATCGTCGCCGCCCCGCCCGGTGTCGCGGGTGACCTTGCCGTCACCGCCCACGCGCACCGACGTCGGGTTGACCACGGCCGGAGGCGTGGCCTCCTCCGGCACGTTCACCATGCTGTGCGCGGCCATCACCATGTACTCCCAGAGCTGCCGGTCGAGGTCCTCGTCCAGCTCCAGGGAGTCGACCGCGGCTCGCATGTGCTCGAGCCACAGGTCGCGCTCGGCGGCACCGATCCGGAACGGGACGTGCCGCATCCGCAGGCGCGGGTGGCCGCGCTGCTCGTTGTAGGTGCGCGGGCCGCCCCAGTACTGGATGAGGAACAGGCGCAGCCGCTCCTCGGCGGGGCCCAGGTCCTCTTCGGGGTACATCGGCCGTAGCACGGGGTCGTCGGCCACGCCCTCGTAGAACCGGCGAACCAGCCGGGTGAAGGTCTCCTCACCGCCCACGGCCTCGTAGAACGTCATTCGCACGGGCTCTTCGCCCGCGCCCTGGTGGTCATCACGCGCGGAAGTCATCGCGTCCAGGGTATGCGACGGCCCCAGGTCCGTCAGGCCGGGCGGGTCCCCGGGAATAAGCGGCAAAGGTCCCGGGACCGGCCGTCAGCCCAAAGGTTCCAGCAGGTCGGCCAGCAGTCGTGCGCGGGCGCCTCCGGCGCGGTCGAGCTCCTCGTCCGGTCCCCAGGTACAGCCGATACTCAGTGCGACGACCCGGCCCGTTGCCAAGAACATGTGAGCTGCCGTGACTACCTCGTCGAGGGCTGGACCGCCGGGCGTAGGGAAGAGCACACCGGGCACCTCAGAGGGGTCGACGACGTCCAGGTCCAGGTGGAGGAGAAGGGGACCGTCCGGGATCACGGAGGGTTCGACATCGACGACGTCAGTCTGCCGTACGTCGGAACCGCGCAGGTACTCGGCCTCGGGTGGATCGAGGTCGCGGCCGTCGACGAGGAGTAGCCGCTCCTCGGGGATGTCCTTCAGCCCGAGCCGGTCGGTAGCCGGGGTCGGCCGGTATCCCGCGAGTACGCGCAGCGGTATCCCGCCCTCGTACCCCGATGCGCTGGTCTCCATGGTCTGGACGTCCCCGTGCGCGTCGAACCACACGACAGCGGGGTCCACGCCCGCGCGCTGGACCCCCGTGGTGGTGCCGAGGGCCACCATGCAGTCTCCGGACATCACGATCGGGACCCGTCCGGCGCGGATGTCGTCGGCGACCCGGTCAGCGACCTTAGTGTGCAGCGCCGCCATGCGGGTCCAGCGGTCGGCGTCCGGCAGGTCCTCCACCAGCGCCTTCGCGGGCATCGGGACTCGGAAGCCGGACAGGTATTCGTCCAGGTGGTAAGGCACGCACAGAATCGTCATTCGGCGACACTAGCGACGTGCGAACCCGGACGTACAGCGGGTTTCCGCACCCGGAGCCCGATCCGGGAAGGCCGGGTCGGGACGGCCAGGTCGGGACGGCCGGGTCGGGACGGCCGGGTCGGGAACGCGCAAGACCCCGCCGACCGGACGGATCCGACTGGCGGGGCCTGATGACGCTGTTCCCCTGCGACTAGTCGCGGGTGAGCTTGCGGTGGGTGACCGCGTGCGGGCGCGCAGCCTCCGGGCCGAGGCGCTCGACCTTGTTCTTCTCGTAGGACTCGAAGTTGCCCTCGAACCAGTACCAGGAGGAGCCGCCCTCCCACGCGAGGATGTGGGTGGCGACGCGGTCCAGGAACCAGCGGTCGTGGGAGGTGATCACGGCGCAGCCCGGGAAGTCCAGGATGGCGTTCTCCAGCGAACCGAGGGTCTCGACGTCCAGGTCGTTGGTGGGCTCGTCCAGGAGCAGCAGGTTGCCGCCCTGCTTGAGGGTGAGCGCCAGGTTGACGCGGTTGCGCTCACCACCGGAGAGCACACCTGCGGACTTCTGCTGGTCCGAACCCTTGAAGCCGAAAGCGGCGACGTAGGCGCGGCTGGGAATCTCGACCTTGCCGACCTCGATGAAGGTCTCGCCGTCGGAGATGGTCTCCCAGACGTTCTTGGTGTCGTCGATGCGGCCCCGGTACTGGTCGACGTAGGAGGTCGACACGGTGTCACCGATGGTGATCTTACCCTCGTCGGGGGTCTCCTCGCCGACGATCATCTTGAACAGAGTCGTCTTACCGACACCGTTGGGTCCGATGATGCCGACGATGCCGTTGGGCGGCAGCGAGAAGCTGAGGTCCTCGATGAGCACCCGGTCGCCGAAGCCCTTGGTGAGGTTCTTGACCTCGACCACGCTGTTGCCCAGGCGCGGGCCCGGCGGGATCTGGATCTCTTCGAAGTCCAGCTTGCGGGTCTTGTCGGCCTCCGCGGCCATCTCGTCGTAGCGGGCCAGACGGGACTTGCTCTTGGTCTGGCGGGCCTTGGGGTTGGAGCGGACCCACTCCAGCTCTTCCTTGAGGCGCTTGGCCTTCTTGGCGTCCTTCTGCCCCTCGACCTTGAGGCGGGCCTGCTTGGTCTCCAGGTAGGTGCTGTAGTTGCCCTCGTAGGGGTAGAACTGGCCGCGGTCCAGCTCGAGGATCCACGTGGCGACGTGGTCCAGGAAGTACCTGTCGTGAGTGATGGCGACGATGGTGCCCGCGTACTTGGCCAGGTGCTGCTCCAGCCAGTTCACGCTCTCGGCGTCCAGGTGGTTGGTGGGCTCGTCCAGGAGCAGGAGGTCGGGCGCCTCGAGCAGGAGCTTGCACAGCGCGACGCGGCGCTTCTCACCACCGGACAACTGGTCGATGGAGGCGTCGCCAGGCGGGCAGCGCAGGGCGTCCATGGCCTGCGCCAGCTGGCTGTCGAGGTCCCAGGCGTTGCGGTGGTCGAGCTGCTCCTGGAGCTTGCCCATCTCCTCGAGGAGATCGTCGGAGTAGTCGGTCGCCATCTTCTCGGCGACCTCGTTGAAGCGGTTCATCATCGCCTTGGTCTCGGCGACACCGTCTTCGACGTTCTCCAGGACCGTCTTGCTCTCGTCGAGCCGAGGTTCCTGAGCGAGCAGACCCACGGAGAAACCGGGCATGAGCCGCGCCTCACCGTTGGACGGCTGCTCGATGCCGGCCATGATCTTCAGCAGCGTCGACTTTCCCGAACCGTTCGGGCCCACGACACCGATCTTGGCTCCGGGCAGGAACGACCCCGAAACGTTGTCAAGGACGACCTTGTCGCCGTGCGCCTTGCGCACGTTTTGCATGGTGTAGATGTACTCCGGCATGCCTCCAGCCTAGGGCGTCCCGGCCGGTGCCACAGCCACGGTTTTTGAGGGATTGTGACCGCCTCACAGAGTTGCCTTCCGGGCTGGGGTGTCCTCCTTTCCCGCCGCCCGATGGTGGCCGTCTCCGCTGCGCGCCTCAAGGTCGTCGCCATCGAGCGCTTCGCGCGTCAAAGGCGCTCCACCTTGACCCGCTCCGCTACGACGGCGGGTTGGCGGCTATCGGGAAAGGGGGACGGGTGGTTGAGGTCTGTGGCGGTTCGGGCTTCGCCCGAACAGCCGAACCCCGTCGGCCTGACGGCCGATGCCTGCCACTCCGCCGGAGCGTTGACGGGTTGGGTGTCGCGGCCGGTCATGCTCTGCTGCGAACCGCCACGGTCGGCCCTTTTCCCCGATGATCTTGCCCCCAGCTCCACCCTCGACCGTCGAGAGTGGAGACAGGGGCAAGATCAACCCCTATGAGCGACCTGGAATTCCCGGTGCCAATAAACACCACACCAGGTGGCCTGAATCAGGAGCCCGAAGAAAGTCAGGGGGCACCCCTGACGAAAGTCATGCATTCAGCACGAGCCAGCGATAAGACTTCCTTTGTTCGGCCCTTTCGCTTACAATAGAAGAATGACGATCTCTCCCGAAGCACCCACCCCCACCGGGCACACCCCGGTGGATACCACGGTGGTCGCTGCCCGGGAAGAGACCACCGCGTTCTTCGACCGCGACGTACCCCCGGGGGCGGCGGGCGAGGTGCTGGACCAGGCCACCCGCGTGTGGGAACACCTCGACCAGATCAAAGTCTCCATGGCCGCACGGCTGGCCCAACTCGAAGCCACCGGCCAGCTGCTGGAACAGGGCGGACAGAGGAACCTGGAGGCGTGGCTGCGCCACGCCTTCGGCATTCCTGCTGGGCAGGCCAACGACCTGGCCCTGATCGCGCGCGCCCAGTTCCGCCAGGAAATGGCCCCCACCCTGCAGGCGCTGGCCGAAGGGACCCTGTCGGTGGGTGAAGCCGCAGCGGTCATCAAGGGCGCCGATGCCGGGGTGGAGAAAAGGCAGAAGGGCGACCACCCCGACCCGGAACTGTTCCGCGCGAAAATGGAATGCGGAATCCTGGACTTCAAGGAGTCGCGCCCGAACATGTCGGTGGGCCAGATCACCCACTTCGCCCACCAGCTGTGCATGCGACTCAACCCGAACAAGGTGGAAAAGGACCACGCGGCCGCCCACGCCGCCCGGGGCGCCCAACTGGTCACCACCTTCGACCGCACTTTCCTGTTCCAGATGTGGGGCTCGCCCGCCGACGCCCTGCGGATCCAGGTCGCGTTGGACAACTACCAGGTGCCTTTCCACCCTGAGGACGGGCTGTCCAAGTATGAGCGCACCTACGACGCCCTCATGGCCGCGTTGGGCTTCGCCCAGTCCCACCAGGGGTGCGACACCCCGACTACGGCCACGGCGTTGATCAACATCACCGTGCCCGCCACCTCCCTGGCCGGGGACGAGGAAGCCGAGGACGCAGGTCCGGCCACCACGGAGACCGGACAGGTCGTCCCCATCTCCGTGGTGCGCGAACTCCTCGGCCAGAGCTGGATCCGCCGCCTGGTGGTGGAGCAGAAGAACGGCCAGGTCCTGGACGTGGGCCGCTCCTGCCGGCTGGCCCCGCCCAAGATCCGAGCGGCCGCCTTCCACGGCCACACCAGCTGCGCCTGGCAGCACGGGTGCGACGTACCCCTGCCCTGGACGCAGGCTGATCACATCGTGGAGTTCTGGCAGGGCGGCACGACCAGCGCCGCTAATATCCAGCCGCTGTGCGCGACCCACAACCAGATCAAGCACCGGTGGTCGGTACGCCAGGACCGCCGCATGTGGTCCGGGCGCACCCGAGGCAAGAACCGGGGTGGGTCATCGGACTCGGGTGGGGATGGGGACCCAGCCCCAAACCCGAACCCGTAACCACCCACCCTCACCAATCACCCCCGTCACCGCCGGGTCCCTACCCGCACACGCCCATGCCCAGGCACGAGGGCTTCCATCTCCCGGGGTCCGCCGTGCACCGTGACCAGCCGCGACACCCCCAGGCGTCGAAGCGCCGGCGGAGTGGCCCACCCGGCCGCAGGCCGTGCCGTTCAGGGTTCGCAGCAGAGCATGACCAGCCGCGACACCCCCAAGCGTCAACGCTCCGGCGAAGTGGCGACTGACGGCCGCCAGGCCGTGCTTGTGCCGTTGGCCTTCCGGGGCCCTTCGGGCCCGAAGGGCCCATCGCCTCCCCGACCACACGCCCCGCGTTTCCTCATAGCCGCCAACCCGCCGTCGTAGCGAAGCGGGTCAAGGTGGAGCGCCAATGACGCGCGAAGCGCTCGATGGCGACGACCTTGAGGCGCGTAGCGGAGACGGCCACCATCGGGCGGCAGGGAAACCGGGGAAACCCGCACCCGACAGGCATCCGGCACCGACCAAGCACCTCACCGGGACAGTCCCCAAGAACCCCAACCCATCAGCGCCCTCAAGTACCACCACCCACCGGGGCCGGGTTGTGGGCATGCGGATGCGGGCGGGAATGAAGGGTCCCCCGATATCGAGCATGCGCGTCCGACCAGACCCCCGACAAGCCGGGCGCTGCGAGGCTGTGGATAACGAGGGCCGCCCGGCTGCGGACCACCTCACCGGCCGACAAGACTTGCCGTCCTGCCCGTACTCGCCCCGCAGTCCACACGCACGCCCGCGCGGCAGCACCTACACCCAACCATGGGCTCCGTTGTCGACCGAACCAGTCAATCTTCCTGTTCCGAACGCTCCGCAACGTAGGAGCCCTTCCCCCGGACCGTGGTGACCAGCCCCTTATCCGTGAGCAGCGAAATGGCCGCGCGGACGGTAGGGCGGGAGACACCAAACTCTTCGCACAGCGCGGCCTCCGAAGGGATGCGCCGTCGGGATGCGTACTCACCGCTTGCGATCCGCCCGGCCATGACCTCAGCGATCTGCTCAAAAAGAGGTTCCGGTCCGTCTAGATCAATGGTCATGTGGCGACGTTACGCCGCATATCGCAATGCATCACGTAATCTAACTGCGCATGACTTCACATGACAACACCTTACAAGTTGACGTACAGTGGGGAGCCTCACAAGGCGGCCCGGCGGCGCTACCAACACCCCGGGCCCGGACAAGCGAACAGGAGCGCTTGCCATGGGCTACGTTACTGCCCTGCTCACACTGCTCACACGACTCTTCCGGCCGACGCGCGGCGTGCACGTCTCGCCCTATGGCTACCTCTGGGGGCTCGCGGCCGAACTTCGCCGCCGACGCTCGCACCGCGTTCGCAAGTACATAACGGCTCTCCCCTGCACCGCCGACGCTGAGTCGCGCGCAGAACCCACTCCCCTGATCCCCGCGCCCCGCCGTCCCCTGGACGACGGGCCTCCGTCCGCACACTCCTCAGTTCGGGTGCAGCCCACCACCCGTTCCCTCCCCCGGGGAGCAGAGACGCAGGTGGACATCGTTCGCGGCCCGTACCGCGCGTGGGAAGCCCGCGAGGCACTCCGCCGCACGAACGGCCTCGGCTTCGGACTGACGGCACTCCGCGAACCCTCCCCGGCCGGGCACACGGGGGTGACGGCATGAACCGCACCTCCACTCTCACCCACCGGATCTCGTCCGCTCTGGCCGACCCCGGGCACGAGGCACACGCCGTGTCCCGGCTCAACACGGCGGACATGGCGTTCTCCCACCTCGACACCCTCCTGCGATCCGGTGCGGAGCCCCCGGACACGTGGAAGGTCACGCCCGGCGACTCCTTCACCACCTGGGTCTACGTCACCGCGCTGTACGACTTGGTCTCCGAAGTCCTCCGCACGGAATGGGACAGCTCGGAAAGCGCCGAAGCCCTTCAGATCGCGGCGGTCAACTGGCAAAGGCTGACCCGCGCACTCCAAGAAGGCGCTCCGCTCCCGGAGCCTTGGCAGCAATAGGCCACGTAGGCCCCTCCGCTCAGGCCCTCACCACGGGTTGGCGGGAGCTTGAGCGGAGGGTTGACGCACAGGGGGCGTCCACGCGCGCCGTCACGCCCCCTGTGCGGGTTCGGTGGGTCAGGGCCGGCCCCAGAGCTACCCCTGAGGTGGCGACCCCTCTCCATCGGCTCCAGCTTCCCCAGCAGGCCCGGCCTCCCCGTCGGGCCCGGCCTCATCGCCGTCCCCGTCCGGCTCCGCCTCCCGGCGCTCGGCCACGAACCCCCGCCAGCGTTCGGCGGGCAGTCCCCAACTCAGCGCACGGCTCATCAGGACCGCCATGGAGTACCACGGGTCCACGGACAGGGCCGCGTCCAGGGCGGCCTTGGCCAACCGCTGGTCGTCGTACTGCCAGGCGGCCACCGCGAGGAGCGCGGCGGGCGCAGGGCGGAGGCGTTCGGGCACGTGCCTGGTAACCCGCGACCACAGGCGGACGTGCACCTCGGCGGTCTCCGGGACGATCCGCGTCCACATGTCATCGCGGACCCGGAGCTCGGTGAGGTGGACGCCGATCCGGGCGAGGGCCGCGGGCTCGGTGACACGCTCTGTCTCCTCCCGGCGAAGCGCGCCGCGCACCTCGGGGATCCACCGGTTGACCAGTGCCGTCTCGGTGTCCTCCCGTGCGACCAGTGCCTCCTCGGCCGCCACCGCCTCGGCCACCGCCGCACGGAGGGTGCCGTGCACGGGTTCCAGGAGGCCCCGGACCCGGTCGGTCTCGGCTGGGCCCCCCGGAACCAGGCCCCGCAGGACCGCCTCGGCTGGGACCGTGGACACGCCCGGATCGAACAGCCTGCCCTCGGCGGGACAGCAGGCGTGGTTCCGGCAGATATAGGACCAGTAGCGTCCGTCAGTCACCCTGAGTGCCTCCAGGACCGGCATCCCTCTCGCCCGGGCCTCGGACAGGAGTGCGCTCACATGTGGTGTGACGCGCGCTGGCTGACCGAACCCGGCCACGAGCACCCCCGTGGCGTCGGCGGCCAGCGCGGCCCGGACCGCCGCCACCCCGCTGCCGGCCGGGGTCAGGACCCGGTCCAGGTGGTCGATCCCGTTGTAGAGCACCCCCAGGACCTTCCCGTCCCCGAGGACGAGCACCACCACCGCGTCAGTCAGGGGCTGTGTGACCAGGTACGGGAGCGCGGCCAGGAAGTCGACGGGGTTGCGCAGCCGGAGCGGAACCATATCGGCGTCTGGGGACGCGCGAGGGGCGGGGACGGTCGGGGAACCGGGCGCTACCGGAACCTCCGGTGTGGCCGCGGACCCGGACTCGGTCCGGGGGTCGGGATGGCGGCCCGACAGGGCGTCGGGCCGGGGGTCGTCGGAGGGATCAGAGGAAGGTTCATGCTGATCACAGGGCATAACCTTACGTTCGGTCACTGGAAGTCAACGTGCAACCGGGCTTGCCCGGAGCTGTGGACAACTCACGCCACCTCACTGTCTCAGCAGTTCAGGAGGGCTCACCGGGACTGGTGGTCGGGTCGGAGAGCTCACCTTCCCTGGGCCCCGGAATCTTTCCGGTGACCTCTGGGCGGCCCGCGGGCAGGCAGACCCGGTCGCGCCCGGTCTCCTTCGCGCGGTAGAGCGCGAGGTCGGCCGCGGTCAGCAGCTCCACGAGGTCGTTGCCGTGATAGCCGACGACGGCCACCCCGATCGAGATGGTGATCGACACCGGGACGTCGTCCACCGCGATCTCCATCCGCCCGACCTGGGAGCGCAGCCGTTCTGCCGCCTGCCAAGCCTCAGTGGTGTCGGCCCCTGGCAGCAGGACCACGAACTCCTCACCGCCGAACCGGCCGAGCAGGTCGGACTGGCGCAGCTGTTGGGCGATCGTGGTCGCCACCCCCAGCAGAACCTGGTCACCGAAGAGGTGCCCGTGACTGTCGTTGACCCGCTTGAAGTGGTCGATGTCGACGATCAGCACGGCGGCGCGACCGCGCGAGGAACGGGCCCTCGCGATCTCGTCGGCAGCCTCCTGCTCCCAGGTGGGCGCGTTGAGCAGCCCCGTCTTGGGGTCGGTTCGCGCCGCGACCTGCAACTGCTGGTACACCAGACTGCGCTGCAGCAGCAGCACTGGGGGCACCGCGATGACCAGAAGGAACAGGGACAGCTGGGCGAGGATGGCGACGGTGACGCCGACACATAATTCGACGGAGTCCACCAGGAGCGCTTCTCGGTCCCACATGCTGTTGGTCTTGGCGCCCGCGCTGAGCCTGGCGGCCATGGACACGAGGAGCGTGTTCAGCAGGGTGAACCCCGCGCAGCACAGCAGCGCGACGAACACACCGTTCACGGTGGTCAGGACCTCGTGTGTGGCCGGTGACCCACCGATCCCGGCGAGCAACCCGACCTGCGATCCGTGCCAGACCACCGAGGCGAGGAACCCGGAGACGCCCACGGATGCCGCGTTGAACAGCCTGCGGTGCACCAGCATGCGTCGGCTGCGGCGCTGGAGCAGGATGAACACGGGGATGGGTATGAGGAGCGAGTAGACCGGCGGCAGGAGGAGCATCGCGGGGAGCCACCAGGCCCCCAGTAGGTCACGGCTGAGCCCGGATGGCATGCCGATGCGCCGGATCGCCTCCACGCACACCACGGCGGACACCACGAGAGCGAAGAAGACAGTGAGGTCGAACAGCGTGAGAACCGTCTGTGCCGCGGCCACCCCGAACAGGAACAGCGCCAAGAAGACCAGCAGGAGCAGGTAGACGATCAGTCCTCGGGACTGCTGGAAGAACGGCCAGGACCGTCGTCCGCCATGGAGGCTCTCCTCGGCCGCCATCGGCTTCTCCGAGATACTCACCGCTCCATCCTCCCTCCCAGTTTCACCGTCTGCCATCCGTGCCATACACCCGACTCTGATGTGCCCATCGCCCCCTACGGTTCTCCATTCGACGAACCGGACTCGCCCCGCGTTCCCCCGTGGTGCCGCTCGGTCACCGGCAGGAACGCACAATCTCCCAGGTAGGCGGGTGGCAAGCACACCCTCCTTACTTTACATTACTTTGAGTAATAACTTAATTGCCGATTGTATGGGACGCGCAGGTTGAGGCTACCGTAGCTGTCACCCTCTGTTCTAGGGGGGTTGGTAACTGTGACAAATTAGGGCATCCTGCCATAGGGCGTCGGCGGTTCGGCCAGAAACTTGGCCCGGTTCGTCCGTCCGTCTGTCGTACCGACCGCTCGAGCACGCCTGCATCCAGCACTCGAACGAAGGAGCATCACATGGCCAAGAAGGTTCTGAACTGGAACTAGATCCCCCTCCCTAACGCAAACGGGGACGGGCGCCCAACAGGCTGCCCGTCCCCGGTTACTCCGGGTCGGCCGGGATTCACCCTCGGCCGACCTTTCTCATGTTCTGTCACGCACCAGCGCGGTCACCGCTGGACCCTGGCCACCTCGTAGGCGGCCCGGAAGGCCCGATAGCGCTCCAGTTCCTTCTCCATCGGCGCCACGACGCGCAGTCCCGCGATCTCCCGCACCCGCCCCTGGGCAGCGCGCTCCACGTCCTCACGGCGCTGGACCGCGGCGACCTCCACAAGGTTTCCGCAACCCACCCCGATCAACCAGCCCACCACAAGGCCGGCGAGGACCACCGCGCCCGAGTAGACGATGAAGACCGGGTCGTCGAACACCCGCAGGCCGGTGAACCCGCCACCGATCCAGCTCACGAGCGCGAGCAGCGCCCACGCGAGTCCCACTCCGGCCACGGCCAGCAGCGCGTACTGCACCGTTCGGGCCAGTCGCCACCACGAAGGGCTGCGGTCCGGGTCTCCGACCGCACCGGAGACCGCCTCGCCCAGCTCGGCGGGGAGTTCGGCGACACCGGAACGGGCTGCGGCGCGCATCCGACGGCGCCACGGGCCGGGCATCCCCTCGGACGCCTCGTCGGCCACCTCGCCCAGAACCGTCTCCAGCTCGGCCTCCCCCGCGTCGACGGGACCGCCGACTCCGGGCTCGTCCCGGCGCAGGAAGTCCAGCTGCACCGCGGCCAACGGGTCCTTGCGCAGCTTGGCCACGCGGCGGACCACCGGCCACCCGACCTGGCGCTTGCCTCGCCGGACGTCGTTGGTCTCCACCACGTCCGAGACCGCGGTGACGCCGGCCGCGCCGGCCAACCCCTCCTGGACGCGCGACCGCACCTGTGCGGACACCGTCGCGGGGAACTCCTCGCCGTAGAATTCCTCGAACGGTTCGACAACCTGGTCCAAGTCGGCCACCAGCCGGTCCACGAGGGCCCGTCGGTCGGTGACCGTCTCCCCCAGGAACTCGCGCAGGTCGCTGATGCCCTGGCCGGTGAGGGTGGAAGTGGTGATCACCCGAGGGTGCACACCCGACTCCGACTCCAGAAGACGGCGCAGGTCGGTGAGCAGCTCCTCGAGCTCGTCCGACTCCACCTTGTCCACCTGGTTGAGGACGGCCACGGTGACCGCTCCGTGCCCGGCCATCTTGGCCAGGTAGCGGTGGTGTACGGCGGCGTCGGCGTACTTCTGGGGGTCCAGGACCCACACGAGCAGGTCGACGGAGCCGATGAGGCGGTCGGCCTCTGCCGTGTGCATGCTGCGGACGGAGTCGTGATCGGGCAGGTCGAGCAGGACCAGGCCGGTCAGCTCGGAAGCGCCCGAGTCCAGGACGCTGGTCCGGGAGTGGCGGTACCGGGTGGGCACGCCCAACCAGCTGAGAAGGGCGTCGGCCCCCTCGTGCCCCCACACACAGGCGTGTGCTTTGGAGGTCGTGGGCCGGGTGACACCGGTCTGCGAGAGTTCGAGCCCGCACAAGGCGTTGAACAGGGAGGACTTACCACTTCCGGTACCGCCCGCCAGGGCCACGACGGTGTGTTCGCCGGACAGGCGCAGGCGCGCTCCGGCGTGGTCAAGGAGCTGCCCGGCCCGGCCGAGGACCTCCGCGGGAAGGTCGTCCTGACCGAGTTCGGTAAGCGTACTCAGGGCGTCCAGTCGCTCGATGAGTTCGGCGCGGCTGGTGGTGCTGGTGGGCTGCCAGTGATCGTGGGTGGTGGGGCGGTACTCCTCCTCTGCCTCCACCGCATGTGTCCCCTGCCCGGAGGGGCCCTCCTCGGCGGCCCCCTCCGGCCCGGGGCTGTTCTCCCCCGGGCCCTCGTCCCGGGTACGCCCTTCCGGACCGGGAGCGGCGGTGTCGCCGCCGATCGCCCGGAAGGCCCCGGAGACCGCGGACGGTCCGGGAATGCGGCGGGGCAGCGGTTCGGGAGCGCCTTCGCGCTGCTCCGCCTCGGCTGCCTGGGCCGCGTGCGGGTCCCCGGCGAGCTGTGCGGCGCCGGAGTCTCCGTGCCCGGTGGGCCCACCGGGCGCACCGTGTCCGCTGTGTTCTGCGGGACCGGAGTCGGGCTCGGAGTGTGCTGTCCCGGGCTCGTGGTGCTCCTGCTGTTCGTCATCCTCGGGCGCACGGGGCTCGGTCCGGTCGGTCCTGGCATGCGCCGCCCCGGCGATCGCCTCCTGAGCTGCGGTACCACCGCTCCGCTCACGCTGGGCCCGCTCACGCTCGACCCGGGCTCTCTCCAACCAGGCGCGCTCGGTCCAGGTGTCCTCCACGGGCTCATCAGGTTCGGCACCGGGCACCCCCTCGGTGGTGGTGCGCGCCTGGTGGCCACCCAGGGCTCCCCGAGGGCGGCGCTGCGGCCTGCCCCGTTCTCCGGAAAGGTCGGCTGAACCGTCGGAATGCTGGTCCGAGGGCAGTTCCCCGGGGCGCTCGGTGTCCGGGGAGATCACCGGGAAGGTACCGGTATTGCGCCCTGCGATCCGGGTGTCGTCGGCGGCTGAGGTGAGACTGTCGACCCAGCCCGCGAGACCGTCCGGGTCGTCGTGGTCCCCACTGTCCGGACCTTTCCGCTCCCCTACTGAACCGTGCCGCTCTTCCCGCGCGGGCGCGGAGGGGCGCGCGTGCCGCCCAGAGCGCCGTTGCTGGGCCCAATCCGACTGCGGAGACCCAGAGCCAGCGTCCGGCTGCGCTGAGCCACCCTCGCGCCCCTCAGGGCCGCGGGGGTCGACGCCCTGTGCCGAGCCCGCTCCGGACGGGTCCGGATACCCGGTGATCCCGTCGTAGGCAGGCGGGTCCTCAGCGGCGCGCTCCCGCTCCTCAGCGTGCTCGGGGTGTTCGGGCACAGGCATGGTGTAGCCGCGCCAAGGGCTGCTTTGATAGGGGGAGGCGTCACGGGTCGAGGCGTCGCGGCCCGAGGTGTCTCGGGGCCCGGCGGATTCGTCGTTCCAAGGCCCCGCCGCGGGTTCGTCGTTCCAAGGCCCGGACGTGGCGGGCCCGCTCTCGCGCTCCCCACCCTCCGCCGAAGCACGGGTGTCCCCCGGTCCGGTCTCGCCCGGTCCGGTGTCCCCCGCGTGGGCAGGGTTCCACTGAGTCGTCATCGTGCAATCTCAAGGTTGTACGTGGCCTGATAGAGCTGGACAGCACTGTCTTCGGACGGGATCCCCGCCGTCGACAGCGCGTGGTCGAAGGGCGCCCGCTCGTGCTTGAGCAGCCCGAGGACCCGCTGACGCAGGTTCTCCCGCGCCGTCCCGCCGATGCTTCGCAAAGACTGGGCGCCGAACAGCCCCTTGAGCAGCCTCTGCGGGGAAGGACCGGAGGCTTCGGCCGCGTGGACCCCGCCCCCGGACTGGGACCGCTCGTAGCCGAGCAGGTCGATGATCATGACCAGGGCGACGATGTCGTGGTCGAAGGTGACGAAACGGGCCACGGAACGCTTGGTGGCACCGGTGGCCGCGGTCATCTCCGCGATCTCCCGCTGCCACTCGGTGATCTCCTGGCGGACCTGCTTGGCGAGCAGCCCGGTGCCGGGCTGGTTGAGGGCTTTGGAGGCCAGTTCCGCACCGCCGGAGACGTCCTGCCAACGCTGCTCGATCTGGTCCGAGGCACGCTCGTTGGCGGAGACCACCACTGCCTCCAGCGCGTCACGCACGGCCCCTTCCAATGCACTGACCCGCTGCCCGCGTTCGGCCTGGTCGGCGCGGCCCTTGCGGCCGCGCTTGCGGCGCAGTCGCAGGCTCTTGGCGAGCTCGCCGCTGGCCGCGACCTCCTGCCAGCGCGCGAGCAGGGAGCCGCGCAGCAGAGTGCCGTCTCTCAGGGCGCCGTCGATACGGGCAGCTGCGCCCGCGTACTCGTCGTCGACGACCGCGCTGAGGGAGCGCCCGGTCTCGATCTGCCCCTCGACCTGGCGAGCGAGCTCAGGCACACGGGTGCGAAAGCTCTCGATGACCCCGATGAAGGTGCGGCGTGAGACCCGGTCCCGCTGCCCGGCCTCACCGGCCACGTCCGCGAGGTATTCCCGGATGTGGTCGGCGACGTTGGAGGTGAAGCGCTCGCCCTGGATCTGGTCGGTCTCGGGGATCGCGAACCGGGCGGCGTTGGCCAGCCCGTTGGCCTCCAGCATGGCGCCGAAGTGGTCCAGCAGCTGCCGGCGGCCCTTGCGGGGGACGCGGGAGAGCACCACGGCCAGGGAGGTGTCGCGGTCCCTGGCCACCTGGAGGAACTCCCACACCCGCGCGTCCGCGTAGCGGCCGCTGGTGGTGACGAACATCCACAGGTCGGCGGCGTCGAGGAACTTGGCGGCGAACTCGTGGTGCGCTGCCACGGCGGAGTCGACGTCTGGGGTGTCGAGCAGGGCCACACCCGGAGGCATGGCCTCGGTGGCCGCGAGCACGAGCATGCCGTCCTTGCCGGGCATCGCCAGCCCCTGCTGGCGGACGCGGGGCAGGGTGGGGATGAAGGACGCCTCGCTGAACCAGTCCACGTCGGCCGGGTTACAGGCGAGCACCGGGCTGTTGGTGGTGGGACGGCGCACGCCGGTGGTGGTGACCTGCTCACCCACCAGGCTGTTCACTAGGGTGGACTTCCCCGCGCCGGTGGAACCGGCGACGGCGATGAGCAGGGGGATGTCGGGGCGGCGCACTCGGGGAAGGACGTAGTCGGAGAGCTGGGCCAGAACATCCGTCTGGAGCTCCTTGCCCTCGTCGGCGCCGGCCAAGCCCTCGGCGAACTCGAGGTCGCGGATCTGCTTGCGCAGGGACTCCAGCACCTGCTCGAAGCGATCGTCCTCGTTGACGGGGGCGCGGTGTTTGGCCGGTCCCGCGGACACGGGGACGGTGGGTCCGCGGCGTTCGCCGTCGGGTACACCGGCCGTGGGCGCGGTTTCTGAGCCCGCGGCGGCGGGCTGGTCGGAGGCGGCGTCCGGTCCGGTTCCGAACCGGTCCGAGGCATCGGAACCCGAGGTGTGCGGTGCGGCCGACGGCCGGGTCATGATCGGTATGCCCTCCTCATCGGTACTGATGTTCCCCCGTCGACGTGACTGGCGTGCGCCGCCGCCGAAGGTCTCATTGAAGATCGCGCCCGGTCGCCAGTCGATCGGTCTCGAGCTGGGCTCCCGTGTGCAGTATGTCAAGATCCCGCGCTGTTTTGACCACTTCTCCGATGATCACCACTGCGGGAGGCCGCACTTGGGCCGATCGGACCGAGGCAGCAATGTCCGCAAGCGTACCCGTCACGGCCCGTTGGCCCGGCAGTGTGGCGTCTTGGACCACCGCAACAGGGGTGTCGGAACCGCGGCCGTGCTCCACCAAGGCGTCGGCGATCGCCTCGATCCGCTCCACGCCCATAAGGACGACGACGGTACCGCCGGCCCGGGCCAGCCCGGCCCAGTCGACCGTGGACCGGCTGTCACCTGGGACGACATGGGCTGAGACGACGTGCACGTCCTGAGCCACCCCGCGGTGGGTGGCGGGGATCCCGGCACTGGCCGGTGCGGCGAGCGCACTGGTCACACCGGGCACCGCCATGACGGGAACACCGGCGGCGGCGCAGGCGGCCGCCTCCTCACCGCCCCTTCCGAAGAGGAACGAGTCCCCGCCCTTGAGGCGGACCACGAACTTACCCTCCTGGGCACGCTCGACGAGGACGGAATTGATGTCGTCCTGTGTCATGGAGCGCCCATAGGGGATCTTCGAGGCGTCCACGATCTCGACGTCCGCGGGCAGCCGGTCGAGCAGTGACGTCGGGGCGAGACGGTCCACCACCACGACGTCAGCCTGAGAGAGGAGCTGCTGCCCCCGCACGGTGATGAGCCCGGGCTCACCGGGACCACCCCCGACGAGGGCCACACCGCGCAGGCGTTCACGACCGCGCCGCGCATCCAAGGTGCCGTCGGCGAGTCCGTCGATGACGGCGTCCCGCAGCCCGGCGGAACGGCGCGGGTCCCCGGAGGCGACGATGCCGACGGTGATCCCGTTGGCGGAACCGCTGGCCGGGGTCCAGGCGGAGGAGGCGTGCCGGTCGTCGGCGCGGACGCACCAGATCCGGGAGTTCTCGGACTCCTCGGCGACCGCCGCGTTGACCTGGGCGACGTCGGTGGCGGCGTGCACGAGCCAGTAGGGCGCCGCGTCGGGGCCGACCACGTCGCCGGGTTCCCAAGGGCGGCGCAGCCAGGTCAGGCGCCCGGCGTCAGCGAGGTCCTCCAGTGCCGCGGAGACCTCCGGGGAGATCAGTGTGACGCGGGCACCGGCCTCGAGCAGGACGGGAACCCGCCGCTGGGCGACCCTCCCACCACCGACCACCAGGACGTCACGGTCCCGCATGCGCAAGCCAAGAAGATAGGTCACGGGTCGCACCCCTCCGGTCCGGTCGTCCGCACCGGCCCCCGGCTTCGACGGCGGGGTGCGCGTACGAGAGCTGGCCGTGCGAAGGCTTGCTCTCAACGCGCCGCCGGCGATGTTCGGCGATTTCTCCAAAGTACCTTGTCAGAGCGGTGTTACGCAGAGGTAAATCAACGCACAAGGGACAGAGTGACACGGAACGCATCGAAGCCAACGCACAGCGTTTGTCGCCGTGTTCGTTGCCGTGTTCGTTGCCGTGTTCGTCTCCGTTGAACGGCCCGGTGCGGCCCCTCCTCCGGTCCCCTCGGGGGAGGGGTGAAGAGCAGGCCCCACCGGGCCGGGCCACGTCATTGCGCCGACGAAACGCCCGCCGTATCGAAGGTCGCGACGTTGCGCAGCGCCCTGGCCGACGCCTGGAGGAGGGGCAGCGCCAGCAGCGCACCCGAGCCCTCGCCCAAACGCATCTCCAGGTCCACCAGCGGGCTCAGGCCCAAGTGCTCCAGGGCGATACCGTGTCCGGGCTCGGCAGAACGGTGGCCTGCGAAGCAGGAGCTCAGGGACTCCGGGGAGATCGCGGCGGCGGCGAGCGCGGCCGCACCGGCGGCCACCCCGTCCAACAGCACCGGAACCCGGAGTGCGGCACCGCCCAGGATGAACCCGGTGAGCGCCGCGTGTTCGAAGCCGCCAAGCGCCGCGAGGGTTCCGATCGGGTCCTCGGGGTCGACCGGGTTGGCCTGCAGCGCCCGACGGACCACCTCGACCTTGTGTCCGTAGGTCGCGTCGTCCAGCCCGGTCCCGCGGCCGGTGGCGACCGACGGGTCGGCCCCGGTGAAGGCGCAGAACAGCGCCGCGGCCGGGGTGGTGTTGCCGATACCCATGTCGCCGGTGACCAGGCAGCGATTGCCCGCCGACACCAGGTCGCGGGCGACCTCGATGCCGCCCTCGATCGCCTGGAGGGCCTGGTCCCGGGTCATGGCCGGGCCCTGGGTGAAGTCGGTCGTCCCCCGGGACACCTTGCGGGGCAGGAGTCCGGCCGCGTTCGGGAGGTCGCCGACCACGCCGACGTCCACCACGGTGACATCGGCGTCGACCTGCTCGGCGAAGGCGTTGACCACGGCCCCGCCGTCGAGGAAGTTCTGCACCATCTGCGCGGTGACCTCCTGCGGCCAGGCGGTCACCCCCTGGGCGTACACCCCGTGGTCTCCGGCGAAGACCGCGACGGCCGCGGGCTCGGGGATCGGAGGCGGGCACTCTCCCGCCAGCCCGGCGAGCTGGACCGACACCTCTTCCAGGATTCCGAGGGACCCCTGGGGCTTGGTCATCCGGTCCTGCCGCTCCCTGGCTTCCTCCACGGCACGGGCGTTGAGCGCTCCGATGGCGGTGATGGTCTCCTCCAGCAGGGTGGTGGGCTCCTGGCCGGGCAGACCTCGGCGACCGTAGCGGTCGCGGTGCACCGCCCAGGACAGGGGGCGTCCCTTCGCCCAGCCACCGAGGCTGAGTTCGGGTTCGGTGGGGAACTCCTCGACGTAGCCGACGCACAGGTAGGCGACGACCTCGAGGTGGGAGGGAAGCTCGAGCACACGGGCCACGTCGCGTTCGTCGGCGAACGCGACCCAGCCGACCCCGAGCCCCTCCGCGCGCGCGGCCAACCAGAGATTCTCGACCGCCAGCGCGGCGGAATAGGAGGCGGGCTTGGAGTGCCGACCGGCGGTCTGCGCCCCTCGGGTCGGGTCGACGGTGACGGCGATGTTGAGCGGGCTCTCCAGAACCGCTTCGACCTTGAGCCCGGAGAACGCCTGGGCGCGGGGACCGGGTCGGGCGTGTGCCTGCGAGTCCCGCTCGTTCTCGGCGAGGTCACGTACCAGGGCACGCCGCTCGGGGTCGTCGATGACCAGGAAGTCCCAGGGCTGGGTGTGCCCGACACTGGGCGCTTGGTGAGCGGCGTCAAGGACTCGGGTGAGCACGTCAACGGGGACCGGCTCCGGACGGAAACCCGCGCGGACGTCGCGGCGTTCACGGATGGCGCGGTAGACGGCCGCGCGCTCGGTCTCCTCGAAGGCGTGGACGTCGAGCTGCCAGGCGTCGTCGCTGGCCGCGGTGGGCTGACTCGGCTGGGACGGCTGGTTCACTACCTGGGGCTGGCTCGGGGCCTGAGCGGGGTGGGTCGGTGCTTCCTGGGTTGCCTGGGGTCCGGTCCCTTGAGGCGGACCGGTGTGCTCCGGCTCCGGAAGGGGCGCCGCTGCCTGGTGTGCGTGCACGGTGTCGCTCTGCTCTGGGTCGGTGGCCATAGGACTGGCGTCCGTGTGGCCGGGGATCGTGGTGTGCGCGGGAGGCGGGGGTGTTGTCGACGCGGGGTGGGCTTGTCCTGTCGGGGGCTCGGGGTAAGGGGGTGCGGGCTGCGGGCCGGTCTGCGGCGGACCAGCCTGCGGCATAGACGGCTGCGGACCGGTCTGGGGCGGGCCAGCCTGCGGCATAGACGGCTGCGGACCGGTCTGGGGCGGGCCAGCCTGCGGCATAGACGGCTGCGGACCGGTCTGGGGGCCGGGTGGTGGCCCGTCCGAGTTCCGGTTGCCTCCGCGGAAGGGAATGACGTTAGGCCGGGTCCCGTGCGCGGGGGGCGATGGTGGTGCCGTCGGGGGCTGAGCCTGGACCTGGGGCTGGGGCGGTGACTGCGCGGGGCCGGGGTGCGCTGGGGGCTGCGGGGCCTGGGGCTGCGCGGGAGCCGCGTGCCATGCGGGTTCAGGAGCCGGTGCAGGCTCGGGCTCCGGGGTCGGCTCCTGCGGCGCCTCCGGCTCCTGAGCGGTGCGCCGGAAGGGGTTGTTCGGCACGGCGGAGGGTTTCGGCTCCTGTGCCTTGGTTCCCTTGCCGCTCTCCGGCAGCCCGTCCAGGAGGCCGCCCAGCAGACCACCCAGTCCGGGTGTGGGGCGGCTACCGCGCCGCTTGGTGCCCTCTTCCGGACGCGCGTCCTCGCGGTCGTCATCGGTCATGGTCGCTCCCCGAAGAAAAAGTCTGTGAGCTGCCCGTTTTCGCCTGGTCCGATACGGGTCCGGACCAGCGTAGTCCGCGGCGTCCAAGCCGCTCACACGGGTCCCCGGCCCGGGGCAGCCTGCCCCGGTTGGAACGCCGGGGGCCTCAAGTCATCATCAACTGTGCCAGAGTTCGCGTGAACGCGCGCTGGGTACCCGGTTCCCGTACGGCCACACGGAACCACTCCCGTCCCAGCCCCGAAGAGGTCTCGCCACGGCGAACCGCGATGCCGCGCGCCCCCAGCCTTGGCCTGAGTTCTTCCGCGTTGGGCGCTCTGACCAGCAGGAACGAGGCCTTCGCGGCGAGGACAGCGGACAGGCCGAGCCCGCTCACCGCCGCAGCGAGCTTTTCTCGGTGACCGGCCGTTGCCCTGGCCCGGGCGTCGGCCTCCGCCAAGGCTCTCGGTGCGCAGTACGCCTCGGTCGCAGCCAAAACCGGGGTGGACAGCGACCACAGGACTTGGGCACACCACGACATTGCCGCGATCCAAACCGGCGTGTGGTGCATCACACCGCGAAGGCACCAGATCCGACCCCCTGCCCCGGTGAGGAACCCCCGAACCCACTGGAACGGATGGTCCATGCGACGTCGTACCTTTCTGGCCAGCGCCACCGCCGCGGCGGGTCTGAGCGCGTTCACCCCCGCCCTCTTCGACCAGCGCCCCGCCGCCGCCCAAGGATCGGGGGCCCGCGCCGCCCCCAGGGTGCTCAGTGAGCGGGCGACCGCCAGCGGCTCGGTCGTCCGTCCCGGTCTCCGTTTCGACCTGGTCGGTGTCTCCCAGGCACCGGAAGCGGTCTCCGAGGGGGCCTCCGTGCGTTTCGAGACCTCCGACGGCGCGCTGGGAGAATGGCGGGACCTGCACTTCCACACCGGCGGCCCCGAACACCACCCCCGGTCCGCAACCGCCATGGTGCGGGCGCCGAAGGGCGCGACCGGCTACGAGGTGAGCGGCGCGGACGGCGCCGACCTCACCGCTGTGAACCTGTTCGACGGTGAAGAAGTGAGCGTCAGCGGAGTAGAGGAGGTGCCGTTGTCCGCCGACACCGACGAAGTCCGCACGCCCTCCGGCGACGCGGTGCTGCCCGTGCGCACACGCGCGGGCTGGGGCGCCGACGAGTCACTGCGCTTCGACGAGGACGGCACCGAGCTGTGGCCCGCGGAGTTCCACCGGACGCAGGCCCTGACCGTGCACCACACGGCGATGGCGACCACCGGCGACTACGCCGCCGACGTCCGCGCCGTATACCACCTCCATGCGGCCGAGCAGGAATGGGGCGACATCGGGTATCAGCTGCTTATCGACCCCGAAGGCGTGGTCTACGAGGGTCGGCATTCGGGCGGCGGGGTGCCGGTCTTCTCCGGGCCGCCTCTGCCGGTCCGGGCGGAGTCGGTGACGGCCGGGCACGCCTTGGGCTTCAACCACGGCAACATCCGTGTGTGCCTCCTCGGTGACTTCACCACCGAACTCCCCACCCAGGCCGCGCAGGACGCTCTTGTGAGCACCCTTCGGTTGCTGTGCGCGGTGACGGGGGTGGACCCGGCCGAACAGATCGAGTACGTGAACCCGGACACCGGGGACGTGACCCCGCAGGAGGCGGTGGCCCGGCACCGTGACTGGCTCTCCACGGAGTGCCCGGGGGGCGCCTTCGCCGAGGTGTTCGACACGGCGATCCGCCAGCGCGTGATCGACGGCTGGCACTGACGCGCGCTTTGACACGACCCCTGGAACGCCCGTCCAGCACCCGTGTGTGCCGCCCGCCTGGGACGCCCACCGAAGACTGGGCCTGGCCCAGGCGGGCGGGAAGCCCGTTGTTCCACCCGGAACGCAGGCGCGTATGGTGAACCACGCCGGTGAGGCGTCGGCACGTCGAAGCACAGAGGGGACTCCTAACATGGCCACCGTTCAGAGCGCCCCGATCATGCCCGCGGTCATCCTCGAGACCGACCGCCTCCGTCTGCGCTCGATTCTCGAGCGCGACATCGACGACGTGTACGCCTCGTGCGCGGACCCCGAGCTGCAGCGCTGGATCCCGATCCCCGCCCCCGGTGAGGCCTACACCCGCGAGAACGCCGAGCAGTTCTGCCTGCACGTCGCACCGTCCGTCCGGACCGGCGGCGACGGCCAGCACTGGGCCGTAGTGGAAGCGGAGACCGACCGCTTCGTCGGATCGGTGGCCCTGCTGCGCACGCAGTGGCCGTCCATGGTCACGGAGACCGGCTACTGGATCTCACCCTGGGGCCGTGGCCAGGGCTACGCCGCCGAGGCGGTCGTGGCCGTCTCCCATTGGGCCATCGACCAGGGATTCCAGCGCGTGGAACTCAAGGCGGCCAGCGGGAACACCGCTTCGCGCCGGGTGGCCGAGTCCGCCGGGTTCGTCCGCGAGGGTGTGGAGCGCAACGCGATGCCGCTCCACAAGGGCCGCGCCGATTTGGCAGTGTACGGCCTCATCCCCTCCGACCTGGTCGGCCGCTGACCTCGTCGATCTCCGGCCCGAAGCCAGCGGGGACCAAGAAGACCAACGGGAGGCGCGGGCCGCTCAACCCCAGACCCGGGAGAGCAGCCACTCCTCTGCGTTCGTGTCGTGGCACAGTTCGTACACGCCCTGCGAGTAGGCGGACCCTGCCTCCACCCGCCAATGCCTGCGCTCGGGAACCTGCGATCCCACACCGGGTGTCCAGTCGCGGCGCAGAGTGACCCAGTAGTCGAGGATCCTGCGCACCCCGTAGACCCTTCCGTCCCAAGTGAAACGGGTGGGCCGCCCGTTGTCCTCGACGACCGTGACCTCCGCCCCGTAGTACCGCCCCACGACTGTTCCCCTCAACATCGACCCGCTCCTGTTTGCCTCGGCGTCGGACCGCGCGCGAAGGCACGCAGCCGGGTGGCCCGCCCGTGGGGAAGTACGGCCAGGCGTTCGAACACATATTCGAATAGTAGCGAAGGTGGGGCTTCTAGGGAACTGTTTCCCCGTTTCCGGCATCACCTCAAAGAGCACCGGCTCTCAGCACCAGCTCTGTCACCACCGGCACCACAGAGCACCCCGGCCTCGGCCCCCCGCTCAGCCGCGGCCCACCCCTGTCGGGCCGAGGACCGCCAGAACCTGTCCGCGTATCGGCATCGGTACGCTGATAGGCGCGAAACTCACGATCCATACAAGGGACCCCCAACTGTGACGTCCAACGGGCACGAAAGCGGCAAACCCCTGCGCGCGGGGGACCCGCGCGAACTCGACGGTTACCGCATCGTCAGCCGCCTCGGACGCGGTGGCATGGGCACCGTGTACCTCGCCAAGGACGCCGCCGAGCGCTCCGTCGCCATCAAACTCATCCACCCGGACCTGGCGGACGACGAATCCTTCCGGCTGCGCTTCGCCCGAGAGGTGGACTCCGCCCGACGCGTCGCACGCTTCTCCACCGCCGGGGTCATCGACGCCCGTTTGGAGGGCGAGCCCCTCTTCATCGCCTCCGAGTACGTGCCCGGCCCCAACCTCGACGAGGCGGTCCGCGGCGGAACACCGATGCACGGCGGCACCCTCGAGGGCCTGGCGATGGGGGTGGCGGCCGCGCTCACCGCCATCCACGGTTCGGGCATCGTCCACCGCGACCTCAAGCCGGCCAACGTCCTCCTCTCCCCTGTCGGCCCCAAGGTGATCGACTTCGGGATCGCCCGGGCCCTGGACGACACCGGTGGCGCGGTCACCCGGTCCAGCCAGCTCATGGGCACTCCCTCCTACATGGCACCCGAGCTGATCCTGGGCGAGCAGGCCACCGCGGCCGCGGACATCTTCGCCTGGGGCTGCCTGGTCGCCTTCGCCGGGACCGGCAAGGCGCCCTTCGACGCCGCCACGGTGCCCGCTGTCCTGCACAACATCTCCTCGGCACCGCCGAAACTGGACGGGCTCGACCCGAGCCTGTTGGACCTGGTGAGCTCCGCCCTCGACAAGGAGCCCGGGAACCGGCCCACCTCGCAGCAGATCCTGGCCCGGCTGACCGGCCAGTCGGAGCCGGAGGAGTCCGAGGTGCGGCGCACGATCAGTACCTCGTGGGCGCCGCCGAGCAGCGCCCCCGTGCCCGGCCTGCCGCCCGAGGACACCCAGGCGGGGCAGGGACAGGCACCCGCCGGTGGTTCCACCCGACCTGCCGGTCAGCCCACCGATACCAGTGGCCAGCCCACCCAGGCCGGCGTTCAGTCCACCCAGGCGTACACCCAGGCGCAGCCGCCGGTACCGCACGACCCGCAGATGCCGCCTCCTCAGCAGGGCCAGCCATACCCCCCGGGAAACGCTCCCCAGCAGGGCCAGCCAGGCCAACAGGGCCAGTTCCACAACCCGCACCTGCCGCCCCAGCAGGGCATGGGGCAGGGCGGCCCTGGTCCGCAGGGACCGCACGGCCACTACCCCCAGGGCCCGTACGGTCCGAGCGGCGGTCAACCGCCCTTTCCGCAGTCCCAGCAGATGGGACACCCCCCACACGGGCAGTCGCCGTCCCATGGCCAGGCGGTCTTCGGAGCACAGGGCGGCTCGGGCGGCCCCGGCCAGCCCCCGACCGCTCAGGCCGCTGCCAACGGGGCCGACGGATCCGCTCGTGGGCGGCGCAAACTGGTGCTCATCGGCGGCGCCGCGGCCGCGGTGGTGCTGCTGATCGGTGTGGGCGCCACGGCTCTGTTCTC
The DNA here is from genome assembly GCF_054777395.1 of Nocardiopsis oceani. NCBI lineage: Bacteria > Bacillati > Actinomycetota > Actinomycetes > Streptosporangiales > Nocardiopsidaceae > Nocardiopsis > Nocardiopsis oceani. Next base: position 18,551 of record NZ_BAAHAR010000008.1, on the reverse strand, counting down.
CGGTTCGGAGGCCCCTCCCGAGGACATCACCAGCATCTACGCCACCGACTTCGCCACCGATCCCGACTGGATCAGCAATCGTTCCTTCGACCAGAGCGACCCCGAGCACTCGGACGGTTACTGGGAGGAGCAGAACGCGATGGTGCTCCAACTCGACCCCGACTCCAACCCTTCCCGAGGCGAGGTCGTCCCGTTCGAGCGTGAGACCCCCGAGCACGTCCTTATCGAAACCAACGTCGCCGCCATGGAAGGGCCCGGCGAGGGCCAGATCGGTGTTCGGTGCTGGGACCAGGACGGCGACGAGGAGCGCACCCAGTACGAGGCGCTGCTGCGCTTCGACGGGGAGGAGGCGCAGATCCGCAGGGTGACCGAGGAGAGCGGCGACAACGCGCTCGCCGAAACCACGGACGTGGGGGGCTTCGAGACCTACGACCTCTACGACGAGCGCTCCTCCGTGACGGGCCTGCCCTACGACGTGCAGGTGGCCGACCTGGTCACCAACAACCTCAAGCTCTCCTGCGAATACGTGAACGAGGAGGACGAGGACCCGTACATGGACCTGAACATGTGGGTCAACGACAGCCTCGTGCTCTCCGCCACGGACGAGAACCCGCTTCCGGACGACGGCGACCTCGACGACGAGGACCGGCGCCGGGTCGGTGCCGTCATGCGCCCCTCCGCCGGAACGGAACCGCTCACCGCCGCGTTCACGGACTACGCTCTGTACAGGATCAACGTCGAGGACTGAGCTCACCGGGCCGCGGCCCGTTCCCGGTCCTCGCAGTCGCTCCAGCACCCGTCCCCCAGTGAGGAGAACCATGCGCGCGATCGTGATCGAGGAGAACGGCGGCCCCGAAGTACTGCGCCTGGCCGAAACCGACGACCCCGTGCCGGGTACCGGCGAGGTACTCGTGGACGTCGAGGCCCGAGGCGTCAACTTCATCGACATCTACCAGCGCAGCGGCGCCTACAAGATCTCCCTGCCCCACATCCCCGGCATGGAGGCCGCCGGTGTGGTCGCCGGCCTCGGGGAAGGCGTGAGCGACCTGCGGGTGGGCCAGCGGGTCGGCTGGGCGATGGCCCCGGGCGGGTACGCCGACCGGGCAGTGGTGCCTGCGTCCCTTCTGGTTCCCCTGCCCGACGCGGTATCCACCGAACAGGCCGCTGCGCTGCTCCTCCAGGGGCTGACCGCGCACTATCTCACCCACTCGGTACACCCGGTGGGCGAGGGCGAGAGCGTCCTCGTGCACGCCGCAGCAGGCGGTACCGGGCTGCTCATCACCCAGTTGGCCAAGGCGCGCGGCGCCCGGGTGATCGGCACCGTCTCCACCGACGCCAAGGAGCGTGTGGCGCGCGAGGCCGGTGCCGACGAGATCATCCGTTACACCGAGACACCGGTGGCCCCGGCCGTCCGCGACCTCACCAAGGGCGAGGGCGTGGCCGCGGTCTACGACGGGGTCGGGCGGGACACCTTCGACGCCAGCCTGGAGTCGCTGCGCCCGCGCGGCGTACTGGCGCTGTTCGGGCAGTCCAGCGGCCCGGTGGAGCCCGTCGACCCGCAGCGGCTCAACAGCGCCGGTTCGGTGTACTTGACGCGCCCCTCGCTCGCGTACTTCGTGGCCGACCGCCAAGAACTCCTGGGGCGGACGGAAGACCTCTTCGGCCTGGTGGAGCAGGGCCGCCTCAATGTACGGATCGGCGGCCGGTACGCACTCGACGAGGCGGGACTGGCACAGAGCGACCTGGCGGCGCGGAGCACCACCGGCAAGCTGCTCCTGGTCTGACCGGCCGGGCACAACCCGAGCACACAGACCTCACAGCGGTGGTGGCGGGCCCCTCCGTTCGGGACCCGCCACCACCGCCGTTCTTACGCTGTGTCTCGGTCAGTCAGTTGTGCACCGGCGATACTTCGGCCGCGCCTACGGGGCGGTCAGTCGCCCTCGCGCTGTTCCGGAGCCGGCGGGCCCATGCGCGCACCCGCCCTGCGGACATCGTCGCGCGCGTCCGCGACCGCCTTTTCCGCAGCTTCGGCCGCGTCCGCCGCGGCCTGCGCGGAGGCGGAGGCCTTCGCCGGGTCGGGGCCGGTGATCTGCGCCGGTCCGCCCTCTTCCCCCTCCTCCTCGTCGGGCCGCTTGGTCGTGGAGGGGGTGGCCTGGGCGGCATCGCCCGCGAAGGCGTGGCTGACGTTCTTGACCGCCTCGGTGAGCTCACCCGGGATCACCCAGAAGGTGTTGCCGTCGCCCTCGGCCAGGCTCGGCAGCGTCTCCAGGTACTTGTAGGCGAGGAGCTTGGCGTCGGCGTTGTTGTCGTGCACGGCCTGGAAGACCCGCTCGATCGCCTTGGCCTCACCGTCGGCCCGCAGGATCGCCGCCTGCTGGTCACCCTGGGCCTCCAGGATGGCTTGCTGGCGGGCGCCCTCGGCCTTGAGGATGCGTGACTGGCGCTCACCCTCCGCGTGCAGGATGGCCGCCCGCTTGTCGCGGTCGGCCCGCATCTGCTTCTCCATCGCCTCCTTGATGGTGGGCGGCGGGTCGATCGCCTTGATCTCGACCCGGTTGATGCGGATGCCCCACTTGCCGGTGGTCTCGTCCAGAACCCCGCGCAGCCGGGTGTTGATCTCCTCGCGCGAGGTGAGGGTCTTCTCCAGGTCCATGGAACCGATGACGTTACGCAGCGTCGTGACGGTGAGCTGGTCTATGGCCTGGATGTAGTTGGCGACCTCGTAGGCAGCGGCCTTGGGCTGGGTGATCTGGTAGTAGAGCACCGTGTCTATGTTGACCACGAGGTTGTCCTCGGTGATCACTGGCTGCGGACGCGAGCTGAATACCTGCTCACGGAGGTCGAACCTGGTGTTGACCCGGTCGACGCCCGGGATGATGAAGTTCAGGCCGGGGTCGAGGGTGCGGATGTAGCGCCCGAAGCGCTCGATGTTGTACGCCCTCGCCTGAGGGACGATACGGATCGCCGACAAAGCGATGGCGACCAGGAGTACAGCGGTAATGATGAACGGTATGTTTTCCACGTTCGGCACCTGTGCCTAGGTCTGGGGGATGTGTCTGTGGCTGTGGCTGGGCTCGGTGTCTGTCGTTGACGTGACGGGGGGCGGACTCTGCCTGCCGCGGGCCGTTCTGCCCGCGCCGGTCCGCCTCAGGTCGGATCGGTACTCTTCGTGCCGACTCGCTGCTTGCGGTCCTGCTCGTTGCCTCCGAACCGGTTCAGTTCTCCGCGGACCGGTTCAGTTCTCTTCGGGCCGGTTCAGCCCGGGCAGTTCCGGAAGCGCCTCCCGCGGATAGACCACGGCCGTCGCCCCGTCGATCTCCATGACGTCGACGTGGGCACCGACCGGGATCACGAGGTCCTCGTCGAGGCAGCGTGCCGACCATTCCTCTCCTTGGAGTTTGACCCTCCCCTCGTCGGCGTCGACTTCCTTGAGGACGACCCCGGATTGGCCCACCAGTGCGGCGGTTCCGGAACGGATGTCCGGTCCTCGCTCGATCTGGCGGTCCATGATCGGTTTGACCAGGACGAGGCCGGCGGCGGCCGCGGCGAGGAAACCGATGATCTGCACGACCAACGGAAGCCCGATGGCCCCGAGGAGCCCGGCGACAAGTGCGGCAGCCGCAATGAGTCCGAGCACAAAGGTCATGGTGAAGAACTCGGCGACCCCGAGGGCGGCCGCGAGAATGATCCAGATCAGCCAGGGCATTTTTCTGTGGCCCTCCCGCTGTGGTTTCGGGTAGTCCTTAAGCTACCCACACAGACCCGGCGCACCACAAAATCAGCCAGATGGATACACGATTGCGGCCCGCGCCGCCCCGTTCGCTTCGGGGCACCGCGGGCCGCATCCGTTGCTCGGGGCTACCTGCCGCCGGAGAACTGGTAGACGAGCTGATACGTGGGCCGGTTCTGCCACGCGATGGGCCACATGTCGATGCCGCCCACCGACTGGTGGATCACCGTGTCAGCGCACAGTTGGTCACCGGCCGAGCAGTGGTCGTCACCAGGGTAGACCTCACCTTCAGGGGTGGCTTCCGCCGCCGCGAGGGTGTCCAGCAGGACCGTGCGGCAGGAGTCGACATCGCCGTCACCGCAGTAGGTCTCGTCACCGAGCGTCCCTTCGACGTCGTGGCCGAGGACCGTGCGCAGGTCCTTGTCCACGTAGGACCACCAGCCGTACTGGTAGGCCGAACCCACGTGGCCTACGCCCGACGGCGCCTCGTCGATCGACGCCGCCCTGCTGAGCTCGGTGAACAGGTCCTCGCCCAGTCCCGGCTCGAACTGCGCCTCGACCAGCAGCGGCCACCAGGCGTCCAGCACGCGGATGGCATCCTCGTGGTCGTAGTGCCCGGCGTCGCGCTCGGGTTCGCGGCGCAGGGAACCGGACTCGCTCCACGCACGCAGGTCCTCCACCGTCTCGGCCAGTTCGGGGTCGTCCACCGCCTCGGTGTCGATCACCTCCAGTAGCACCGGAAGGACCTCCTCGGCACGCAGGTCGGCTACTCCGGCCTCCATCATGGTTGCGGTCAGCGAGGCCGCCGTGAACTGGTGCCCCTCCCCGATCCGGTCCGACACCCGGGTGTCCAACAGATCGTTGCGGTGCACCGAACCGGTGGACCAGGGCGAGGTGTACCCGTCGGCGGGCTTGTTGTTCCAATTGACGATGTAGTCCGCGTTGGTCTCCTGCGGGTGATCCTCCTGCGGGTGGTAGTCGGCCTCATTGGTGACCGGGTCCCAGCCGGACCAGCCGGAGTCGGAGTAGGCGTCGATCGGCAGGGTCGGGTTGGTGCCCTCGGTCCGGACCGGATTGGCACCGGAGTTGATGAAGGCGATGTCCTGGTCGTCGACGTAGTGCCAGTTGAACGCGTACTCGATGTCGTCGGCGGCCTGCGTGAAGGTCTCCGCCGAGGTGATGGCATCGGGGTCGTTGAACTGCTGGAAGCCGAGGATCGAGTCGACCTCGCGCATGTAGGTGGACCGCAGCTCGGTGAAGGCGACGGGTGCGCCGTCGACCGTGGCGAACGACCGCACCAGGCCGAACTCCGAGCGCAGGGAGGTGAGCGTGTATCCGCCCTCCGGCGTGCCGTCGGCGATGGTGGGCGTCCAGTCGTTGCTGACGCTCAGTTCCTCGAAGTCCGTGCACTCCCCCGCCGTGTCTACGTAGGAACGCGAGGACGTGCCGGGGTCGGAACCGTCGGTCTCGCACAGTTCGACCGCGAAGGTGTCGGTGATGTCCTGGCCCGCCGACGTGGCACTCCAGGCGTAGTCGACGCCGCGGCCCATCTGCACGTAGAAGCTCACCCCCGCGAAGGAGGCGCCCCGGGCGCTGATGCCGGGGCCTTGGAGTTCCTGGAGCATAAGGAGCTGCGGGGAGAAGTAGCCGGTCTGGGGCCCCATTACCGCGACGGGGTTGCCGCTCTCGGTGTGCTCCCCGGACACGAGCAGCGCGTTGGACATCCCGCGCGGGTCGAGGAAGTCCTCGGGCAGGACGCCGTCGTCGAAGATGCCTTCAGCGGCGGACAGGTCGCCGTCCTCGACCATCTCGTCGAGTTGCGCCTGCTGTTCCTCGGGGAGCTCGTCGACGGTGGGCGCGTCGGGTCCGGGCGCGTCTTCGGCGCTGGAGGCGAGCGAATCGGCCGCGGCGTCGGACGAGGCGGATCCGTACTCGTCGTGGACGATGTCGTAGGGCTCCACGGAGCCGGCGTCGGGGGCCACCTCGCCGACCGGGTCGTCGGGGGTCTGGGCGTAGGGGAACTCGCCGTCGACGCTGGCCACGGCCTCTGGGTCGTTCTCCATACGCCAGGCGTGCCAGAGCTCGAGCCCTTCCTCGGCTCCGTAGCGGTCCTGGAAGTTGGCGAGCACGATCGCGGCCTGAACCTCGCCGCCGCCACCGCCGCCGAAGATGCCGCCGACCATCGCGCCGATCCCGACGACGTCCGTAGGTGTGAAGTGTTCGATCTCCCCGGCGTTGGTGATGGCGTCCTTGTGCCCGGTCAGGACGTACTCGCCCGGGAAGTAGCGGCCGCTGTCGGCCTCGTCGACGTAGGCGTTGACCCCCTCGAGATAGGCGTCGACGTCGGCGAGGGCCTGCTCACCGCGCTCGCCGCCCTCCGTGGCGACCCGGTCGATCTGAGCCTGCTTCTCCTCCTCGGTGTACGGGGCGGTGTTCCACAGGTCCTGTTCGAGTTCACGGTTGCCCTCCGCGCCTCCGGCGAAGGAGGTGAGTTCACCGCTGCCGACGCGGCGCAGGACGTCCATGAGGAAGAGGCGGTCCTCGCCCGCGGCGTATCCGGCGCCGTACATGGTGCCTTCGCGCGTGGTGCCTTGGACGTGCGGGATGCCGTGGTGGGAGTCCCGGGTAATCGTGACGTCGTCGCGTGGTTGGTACTCACGGCCGACGTCGTCCTCTTCCACACCGAAGGTGGCGTCGATGAAGAAGTCGTCGAGGCCCTCGTCGGTGAGTCCGTCGTAGTGGTGTACGAGGTCGTCGTACATGTCGAGCTGGCTGGAGGAGTGCTCTGGCCGGGTGCCGAAGGCCTGGTGGGCGAGGATTTCGGCCAGCGTGGCGCTGCCGTTCTGGCCGGGCGGGAGGATGTCGAGGCACCCGTCGGGCGCGCAGTAGTCCTCGTAGGTCGGGGGTTCGGCGGAGGCCGGTGTCGCGGGCAGGGCGGCGACAGTGGACGCCGTGATCGCGAGGGCGGCGCCCACGGCACCGGTGCGGAGCCGTCGTCGGAGGGATGGGGGCATGTGCTGTCACCACCTGGGGGTGCGGGCGATGGATCAGCCGCATGTTACGCACGAGTAAGGAAAGTGCGAAAGACATTCATGTTTTACGGCCAGCCCGCCCCAAGGCGGCGAAAAATGGATGGTTTGGAGTGATCCGCGCCACACCAGGCAAAATCCCTGCGTGCGCGGGGTACAGGACTCAGCACAAACGGTCTGCTTTGGCCACATTCGGCCACACCCCGTTCTCATGCTGAGACTGACAGTGGACATACAGGCGTCCTTTGACAGAATCCCCCCATGAATCAGCACCCCAATCCCCACCAGGGGCAACCCTGGCAACAGCCCAGCGGCGAGGCCCCCGGCTGGGGACTGCCCCCTGAGCAGCACACGGGCGGCCAGTTGGAGCCCTACGGCACCGGCGGTTACCAGGCCGCCAACACCGGAGGCCAGCCCGTGCCCAACGAGCCCACGCTCGACACCATCGGGGACATCGCGATCACGCAGAACACCGTGATCACCCCCGGCGGACGCTTCCCCATCAGGGGGACGGTGTGGACCGTGACCGACATGAGCCGCACCGAGCAGTCCACCCCCGCCTGGGCGATCATCATCGCGATTCTCTTCATCTGGACCTGCCTCCTGAGCCTGCTGTTCCTCCTCGCCAAGGAGACCAAGACCAGCGGGCACATCCAGGTCACCGTCCAGGGCGGTGGTCACTACCACGCGGCCCAGATCCCGGTGAACAACAAGGCCTACGTGCACCACGTCAACCAGCAGGTCAACCACGCACGGTCGCTCGCGGCCTGAACCCGGGCCCACACAGGCCGAAAACCTCCGACCGGAACACCCCGCTGAATCATGCCGGCGGGACGACCGGCAACCCCTCGGGGCACCCTCGGCCAGCAGCCGCTAGACGGCACCGGTGTCCATGTGGTGTTCCACCACATCCCCCAGCGCATCCAGCCGGGACTCACGGGCCGCGGCGAAGTCGGTGCCCGAAGCCACCACGAACCCGCGGCCCACCTCCCAAGAGGACGTTCACCGAAGCACCGCCACCAACAGAGCACCGAGGTTCACGGCCTTCGCCAGCCTGACCGCCCTGCGGATATCGCCCACCTCCACCGGAAGCCCCTCTCCCATCAAAGGGCGCCGCTCCTCACGGTCCCCGTACGAGTTCGTCCCACCCAGAGTGCGCCCCAGCGCGCCGGCGAAAGCGGCTTCACACTGCCCGGCGTTCGGACTCGGGTGCGCGTGGCGGTCCCGCCGCCACACGCGCCACGCCCGCCCCGGCTCCCCGCCCACCACGGGCGCGGCCAGCACGGCGAGCACCGCGGTCAGCCGCGCAGGTGCCCACCCGGCCACGTCGTCCAGGTGCGCGGCGGCTTTCCCGAAGCGTTCGTAACGCGCGTTCCGGTGCCCGACCATGGCATCCAAGGTATTGACCGCCCGAAACCCCACCAGCCCACCGGCACCGCACAGGGAACCCCAGACCAACGGGCCCACCACGGCGTCCGACGTGTTCTCAGCGACCGATTCCACCACGGCCCTGGCGACCCCGGACTCGTCCAGGAACTCGGGGTCGCGCCCACAGAGCCCCTTCACCAACGCGCGGGCTCGCTCCAAGTCGTCTGCTTCCAAAGCGTCTGCGACGCGCTCCGCTTCACGCCCCAGCATGCTGCCGCCCAGCACGGTCCACGCGGCCACCGCCGTCGCCAAGGTCCCGCGGGCACGCGATCCCGCCAGAACCACCGGCAGGACGGCCGCGCCCGCGAAAAGCACACCGGCCCCCACCGAGTCCCGGTAGAGCCACCGCTCCAAGCGCCCCACAGCGGCACCGAAGAGCGCCACCGGATGCCCTCGCTCAGGGTCGGGAACCGCTCTGTCCAGCAGAAACCCGCCTACGAGCCCTCGTCTCAACCACCCAGTCAACAGCACTCCCTGTCGTTTCCAAACCACAGCAAAACCACGTTTGCTACGCAATGTATTCACCCATACACCTAGAGCGCCCTACAGTCGACCCGGGGAGGGGACCGCATGCTGGTCGCTGTGGCATCACTGATGATCCTGGCAGGTCAATGGTGGATTTTCTGACCTAGCAGGCCGCCCCTCACCGGGGGCGGCCCCTCGGAGTTGACGAAACGCCAGCAGCACAGCAGCGCACCAGGTGTTAATCACCGGTAACGTGGGGCGCGAGGCCCATAGCGACCGGTTTGGTGGAACGCGCGTGGTAACGAGACGCAACTACGAATCACCGTAGTTGGTGAGGCTTTGCCCTCCCGTGAGCGACATCAGACGAATACCCTAGAATGTCTGCTCGGGACACCAGAGACACCACGGCACGGGCCCTCCCGACCGTAGGATCGCCTTCCCGGCCCCACGACCGGCGACACCGCGGTCGCCACGCCCTGCCACGCCGGGCCACAACTCAATCGCGCACCCGTAGCTCAGTGGATAGAGCACCGGACTTCTAATCCGACGGCCGCAGGTTCGAATCCTGCCGGGTGCACCACAAAACCCCAGGTCAGACGGGGTGCGCGAGGACCTCGAAAGAGGTCCTCGCGGCGTTTGGGGGCGTTGTGTGCTCCTGGTGTGCTCTTCAGTTCAAACTCAGTCGAAACAACCCCACCGGACTGAGAAAGGCCAGGCCACAGCCCACTCCGCCCGGAAAACGACGGCGGGGCGTACCCGGCCACAGGGCCTGTCAGGGCTGGGGCTCTTCCAAGGACGGGGATGGGTGGGCTGCCCCTGGCAGTTCAGGGCCAGTGTCGGGCCACCACACGCCTGTGCGTAGAAACCCTTCCCCGGTTTGAGCGACCAGGACGCCTCGATCGCCCTCCCCTTATCGGTGGCTGATCCACCCGAATGCGGATTCACCCTGTCGAAGCGCGATCGCGCAGCAGGCGGACGCCGTTGAGGGCGACGACGACCGTGGAGCCCTTGTGCCCAGCCACCGCGAGCGCGAGTGGAAGCGTGGCCACCAGGTCCCAAGTCACCAGCACCACGATGAACGTGCTTGCGATTCGCGAAACCACGGAACTCACGCATGAGCAACTCCTACGCCCCGACCAACGCGGACGAGGGCCAGTCAGGCGTGGACGAAGAACGACCACGCCGTTGCGTCTGCGGCAGCAACGTTGGCCGCCAATGAATCACCCTAGCCGATGTGACCAGCAACGCCCAGGACAATACCCTTCCCCCAGTCCTGTCTGGGGTTCTACATACCGCAAGAGGTCTTCCACAAGTAGCTGCTGGAGGGCCAGGACGAGGGCGTTGCTTCAACGAATCGACACCGCCACGCACTGCAGAACAAGAATCAGAAGGCCAACCGGTTGGCCGTCCGCTGTAGATGCTCGCCCAGCACAGTCTGTGCCCGTTCCACGTCACGGTCACGAACAGCTTCGACGAACGCCCGGTGTTCCTCGACGCCTTGTTGACCTTCGTGGTGCGCCTGTTGCAGGGACTTCAGGATCGGCTCCCGGAACGAGCGCATGAACATCACTACCGCCGGGTTGTGTGTGGCCGCCGCGATCCGCGTGTGGAAGTCGAAGGACATGGCCACGGTGTAGGATCCCTGGGACCTCGCCTCCGCCGCCTTGTCGCACAGGTCCATGAGCTCGGTGATGTCCTGGTCATTGGCCCTCTCACACACCAGCGGAACGATTCCCAGCTCGAAGACGCTTCTAGCCTCGGTGACCTGAGCCGAGGAGAGGGCCGACATGCTCAGGAGATCGGTGATCCCCTCACTGACCTGTCCGGATGAGGGGATCGTGACGAAGGCGCCGCCGCCACCGCCGACACGGATCTCGACCAGCCCGTTCGCCTCCAGCATCCGCAGTGCCTCACGCACGGTGATCCGACTGACGCCGAAGCGCTCACCCAGCTCCCGTTCGGAGGGCAGACGAGAACCGACCTTCAATCCGCCGGAGCGGATTAGGGACCGGACCTGGTCGACGATGGTCTGCGAGATACGCGTACTCGACACCGGCTGGAACATGTCCACCGCGTCGTTCGGTGTATCGGGCCCGGTAGACAAGGCATCTCCTGAAGTTGAGCGTTCGGCTGTGGAAACGGGCCGGGTCACTTTCGGCCCCCGGTGTTATTGCGGGAGTTGACCGCCACCGGAAGAACCATGAGGAGGCCGGACACCACCAGTGCCACACTCAACGGTGACACGACGACCAACCCGGCGACACCGACCGGCGCCAATAGAAGTGTCCCGGCCCGAAATGTGCCGGTGGACGCGATCGCCTCACCCCGCTCTTCAGACCCGGTCGAATCGGCCGCTAGGGCGGGACTCACCGTCTGGAGAGCACCCGCGCCGACACCGGACAACATCAGTGCCGCCCCAGCGAGCACTGCGCTCGACGCCACCGGCCCCACCGCAGCGATTCCGACCCCGGTAGCGATCGTGCCAAGGATCAGGGACCACCGTATACGCGAACCGGTGACCCGCCCAACGAGTACGCTTCCCACAAGGGATGCGGCATTCGTGACTGACACGAGCACGCCGATGGTCGAGGATGACTGACGGGCTTCCTCAAGGACGACCGGCACGTAGGAACCGAGCAGGCCGCGCCAGGCACCTGACGTCGCGCTGCCCCAGCAGGCCTCGTAGACACCGGGCCTGCGCCAGATACCGCCCCTGCGCCGGTCCGAGGTGCGCGGCCCGAACGGAGCCAGCCGCACCAGCAGCAGCGCGGGTACGACGGCACAAGCTCCAGCGACGGCTCCCACAAGAAGGGCCAGCTGCGCGGAATGCTCGGAGAGCAGGCCCGCCAGGACGGGGCCGCCGAGGAGGCCGAAGCCCGCAACCAGGTTGATCTTAGCCAACGCGCCCACCGATGAGTCGGACGTGCGTACCGCGTGCGTCTGCGTTCCGGTCCAGAAGAACGCTCGCGCTACGCCTTGGAGTAGCTGCGAGACGATCACAGCCGCCCAACCGCTCGACACCACGACGATCCCGCACGAGATCGAGATGAGCGCTCCCGAGGCCACCACGAACACCTTGTCGGGCAGGCGCCGCATAAGAGCTCCCAGACTCAGCCGAGTGGCCATCTGGGCCACCGCCGCCATGGCGATGACGATCCCGACCTCTGCGACTTCGTAACCGGCCCGGACCATCAACAGTGGGACCGCGATACCGGCGATCGCGTGTGAAAGCGAGAAGAGGGCCACCGACAGGCCGCTGGCTACGCCGTCTCCCCTTGCTCTGGGCGGTTCGGACTCCTCGGGTGGATCAGCTCTGGGCACGGGTTTTCGCCATCCGTCCGGTCTCGGCTTCTGTGTACGGGCTCGTTCGTGATCTTCTTGACGCCGTTGACACGTAGGTCAGACCTTCTTAAGGTATGTTGGTAAGACCATCAAGGCAAGCGCACTCGCACAGCGAATCCAGAGATGGTCGACACTCACCCTTCGTGATCAGCGGTTGCGAGAGCGAGGGCCCGAAAAGCGACCCGGGGAGCGATCCATGCGCATCGGCGCGGATATCGGCAAATGTCAGGGATACGGAAACTGCGTGGTACTCGACTCAGAACACTTCGACCTGGACGACGAAGGCATGGTCGTCGTGCTTCGGGAGTCCGTGGAGGAGAACGAGACTGACAAAGCCACCGAAGCCGTCCGGAGCTGCCCCGTGAACGCGATCTGGCTGACCTCCGATGAAGCCTGAACACGTCGTCGTCGTCGGAACCTCCGTGGGCGGGATCCGCACTGCCCAGGCACTGCGCAGCGCGGGTTTCCAAGGCGACGTCACCGTGGTGGGCGCGGAACGGGAGGCCCCCTACGACAAGCCCCCGTTGTCCAAGCAAGTGCTGACCGGCGAGCAGACCCGCTCCGACATCGCTCTTCTCGGGGAGTCAGGATGGGCGGGCGAGCGCATCGAGGCCCACCTCGGCCATGCGGCGACGAACCTCGACACCACCCGTCGGCGGGTACACCTCGACAACGGTGAGGAAATCCCCTACGACGCCCTGGTCATCGCAACCGGTGTACGCGCACGCACCCTCGGCCCGCAGGACACTCAGCTGGTGCACACGGTCCGTGAGCTCCAGGACGCAACGGCACTGCGCGAACGGATTGCGCGCAAGGGTCCGGTCGTCATCGTCGGCGGAGGGTTCATCGGCGCCGAGGTGGCATCGGCAGCCCGCAGAATCGATAACGACGTGACGATCGTGGAATCACTCGCCACCCCCTTCGCTCACGTTCTGGGACCACGTGTGGGAGGGCTCCTAAGCGGCATCCACCAGGAGGCGGGCGTGTCAATCGTGACAGGAGCAGCCGTCTCCGCGATTGAGCAGCTCCCCGACGACACAGGGGTGCTCCACCTCTCCGACGGCCGTCGTCTCCACGCGGGCACCGTCGTCGTGGGGATCGGTTCCATTCCCAACGACGACTGGCTCGCCCAGTCCAACCTCCGCCTCGACAGGGGGGTGATCACCGACGAGTTCTGTGCGGCTCACGGCGCGGAGGGGGTGTACGCAATCGGTGACGTCGCGCGCTGGTACGACGTGCACACCGGGCAGCACCGGCGGGTCGAGCACTGGACCAGCGCGGTCGAGCAGGCCCACCTGGTCGCGCACAACATCATGGACCCCGGCAACCAGAGACCGCATACCAAGGCGCCCTACTTCTGGTCCGACCAGCACGGGACCAAGATCCAGATGGTCGGCCAGGCCTCCCCGCAGGACCACGTCGAGCTACTGCGCTGTCGGACCACTGCTGGGGAACGGAACATCGCCCTGTACTCGCGGGACAAGTGGTTCAGCGCCGCCGTTGCCTTCGGCTGGCCCCGGGCCGTCATACCGTGCCGACAGGCATGGGAGGGCGGAGCCCCCGTCGCCGACGTACGGCAGCGGATCCAGGCGCTAGCCACCGAGGTCACCCCGTTGGACACCACGAGCCCCGTCTAGAGCGACCCTAACCACACAGCACAGAAAGGCAGAAAACTGTGACCGCTACATTCGATCCGGGAGCTGCGGGGGCCACGTCCTCCGTCCGTGAACTCGTCGATACCGACCGCGGCGAGATCAGTCGCGAAATCTTCGTCAGCCCCGAGATCCACAAGCGCGAGCTCGAGAACCTCTTCCCCCGCGCCTGGCTCTTCGTCGGCCACGAAAGCCAGGTGCCCAAGCCCGGGAGCTTCTTCTCCGCCTGGATGGGGTCCGATCCGGTTCTGCTGACCCGTGACAGTGAGGGCGAGATCAATGTGCTGTTGAACTCGTGCCGCCACCGAGGAATGCGGGTCTGCCGGTACGACGAGGGAACGACCATGCAGTTCACGTGCCCATACCACGCGTGGTCCTACTCCGTTGACGGATCGCTGGTCTCGGTCCCCGGTGACCTGCACGGCGTGCCGCAGATGAAGGCCGCCTACAACGGACGCCTGGACAAACCGAGCTGGGGCCTCATCCGCTGCCCGAAGGTGCGCAACTACAAGGGACTGATCTTTGCCTGCTGGGATGGCCAGGCCCCCGAGTTCGACGACTACGTGGGCGAGTTCCACTGGTGGCTGGACAACCTCGCGGACGCCTTCGACGGTACCGAGGCCGGCACCGAGGTCTTCCGCGGTGTGCACAAGTGGCGGATCAAGTCGAACTGGAAGTTCGTCTCGGAGAATTTCCTCGGCGACACCTACCACGGCGCCTCCACTCACGCCTCCGTCGAGGCCGTCGGGATCGGCCCCGGCGGTGCGGGAAAGCGCCGCCACGGTGAGCGCCAGAACGAAGGTGGCTTCTCCAAGGGCCGGATGAAGACGTCGTTCCGGCTCGGCCACGGCGCCTCGGACAACCTGGAGTACGAACTGCAGTACCCCGAGTTCGCCGAACCGCACCTTGACGAGTACTTCGTGAACGCGTGGGAGACACGCAAAGAGCGCCTCGAAAAGGAGGGTCGACCGCTGGGCGGCCGCGGACCGGCCACCATGTTCCCGAACATGTCCTTCGCCGCAGGCTTCCCCCGAACTATCCTCGTTGCCCACCCGATCGGTCCGAACGAGACCGAGGTGTGGCGCTGGTACCTGGTGGACAAGTCGGCCCCGAACCACGTCCGCGACTGGCTGCGCCACTACTACATGCGATACGCGGGCCCAGCCGGGATGACCGAGCAGGACGACATGGAGAACTGGGACTACGCCACCGGGGCGAGCATGGGCGTGGTGGCCCGCCGATACCCGTACAACTACCAGCAAGGGCTCGGCGACGAGCAGCCAAGCAAGCTCGAAGGGGCGGTGCACTCCCACCACGCGATCGCCGGCGAGGTGAACGCGCGCGCCTTCTACCGCCGCTGGTCCGAGTTCGTGGACAACCTTTCATGGCCCGAGCTCAACAAGCTGGCCGAGCACGACCCCCGGGCGGGTGGCAAGCAGGTCGCCGCAGAGGACTGACTCCGTCCGCTCGACACCCCGACCAATGACTCACGGAGAGATCATGGCAATCAACGAAAAGGCTTTGGAGCGACTGCTGCTCCACTCGGAAGTGTCGGATTTCCTGTACCGCGAGGCGGACCTGCTCGACGAGCGGCGCTACGAGGAATGGCTCGACCTGCTCGCGGAGGACTACCAGTATTCGGTCCCCCTGCGGATGAACGTGCATTTCGATGACGTGGACGAACTCGAGACGACCCGGGCCGGCAGCGAGATCTGCTGGTTCGACGAGGGCAAGGAGACCGTCGGCCAGCGAGTACAACAGCTGATGACCGGCAAGCACTGGGCCGAGGAACCGGTCTCCCGTGTATCACACCTTGTGAGCAACATCCGGCTTGAGAGTGTCGAGCTACCCGAGGTAGAGGTCAGCTGCCGGTTCCTTGTCTACCGCAACCGTGTCGCCGACGAGACTGACTTCCTCGTGGGCCGCCGACGCGACAGGGTGCGCGGAACCGGGGACGGCTCCTGGCAGGTGTGCCGACGGGAACTGTTGCTCGACCAGTCCGTGCTCCTGGCCAAGAACCTCTCCATCTTCGTCTGACATCTCCGTGCCCCCTGTTTCCTGTGCAACAGGGGGCGTCGTCAGCTCGACACCCAATGAGCGCGTTCGGGTCCTGTCAACCGAGCACCGGATCAGCCAGAGCGCACACCCGGTATCCTGGACCTTCGGAAACCAAAGGAAGGTACTGAACTTGCGGATAGGCTTCGTCCATGGCTGAGGACTCCCCCACAAAAAAGGACAAGGCAGGGCCCACCTATCCCATTTCGTCCGTGGACAATGCGCTGCGCCTACTCCTGATGTTCCGTGACCAGGAACGACTGCGCCTGTCGGATGTGGCCACGGCGCTCGACGTCGCCCATTCCACCGCCCACCGTCTGCTGGCGATGCTCATGCACCACGGGTTCGTACGGCAGGAGGGCGATCTGCGCACCTACGTACTGGGACCGGCCATGCTCGACGTGGGTTTCGCGGCAATCCAGAAGATGGATATCCGCACCTACGCACGCCCGGTACTCGAAGACCTCGCGCAGAAGGTTGAGGAGACCGTGCACCTGGCCCGGCTTGAGGGCAACACGGTTCGTTACCTCATCTCCGCCGAATCCAGGCACCCGCTGCGCGTAGCCGACCGGACCGGGCAGGTACTGGCCGCCCACCTAACGGCAACCGGCAAGGCCATGCTCGCCGACCTCGGCACGGACCAGCTCAACGAGCTCTACCCCAAAGACGGGGAGGTCAAGGACGGCATCGCTCTGAGCCCCGAGAGTCGGGAGGAGCTGGACAAGGAACTCGCTCTCGTCCGTGAACGCGGCTACGCCAGTAACCACCGCGAGGACGAGGACATCTTTTCGTTGGCAACCACCGTGCGCTCAACGGACGGCAGGACGGTCGGCGCGATAAACGCCTCCGCTCCCTCACGCCGCATGGGCCCCCAACGCCAGTTCGTCGTTGTCCGCCAACTCCACGCAGCCGCTGCTCGGCTCGAGGAACTCCTCGGGGACCAAGTACGGAGATAAGGGGTCCTTGCCCGCCTCTCCTCTCCGGCCACGCACCTCACCCCGCAGTCGGTGTTGCCTGCCCGCACTGGACGTATCCTCCGGCGAGGCCGAATTCATTAATCTACTCATAGACGCTTATGCGGAATCCCTGCCACACGCTGCCCAAGACATCGCCGACCTGCGTCGACGTTCAAGGAACGCGGGTTCTGCATGAGCCTCAAGGCGTCACTGACCAGTGGGGACGTTCAGGGAACGCGGGTTCCGCATTAGCCCCATACGTTTCAAACTCTTATGGAGAGCCATGCCAATCTGGGATAAATTCCTCACCGAGAATGACAGAACCGTATTCGATACCGCCGGTTACGGAACCTACCTCGGCCCGGGGAAACACCCCGCCCTCCTGGTCGTTGACGTAAGTTACGCGTTCACCGGAGACAAGGGCGAGTCGCTCATCGATTCGATCACCGGATCGCGTAACAGTTGCGGCCCCAGGGCTTGGCAGGCCATCCCCCACATCCAGAGTCTGCTCGAAGCCGCCCGGGCGAAGAACGTGCCGACCTTTTACACGACCGGGTATGACACACGCCCGGGGGACGTCGGCACAGGCCTTTGGCGAAGTTCCCGCAAGGACGAGGTGGTACGTCCCGCAGGCAGGAACCCGCAGGAGATCGTTGCCGAGGTCGCCCCCCAGGAGCAAGACATCGTTCTGACCAAACGCGCACCCAGCGCTTTCCACGGGACCCCGTTGGCATCCGACCTGACGGGACTGGGTGTCGACACACTCATCGTCGTCGGAACCACCACTTCCGGATGTGTACGAGCGACCGTCGTCGACGCCTTCTCGAACAACCTTCGGGTCCTCGTAGCCGAAGAAGGCTGCTTCGACCGCGGCGAAGCATCCCACGCCATGGCCCTGTTCGACCTCAACGCGAAGTACGCCGATGTCATGGCCAGTCCTGACGTCCTCGAGTACTTCGCAGGGCTGGAGTCGGATCTCTACGGGCCGATGCGCTGATCGAGCCAGGATTCGCCTGGCATCTGTCACAGTGAGCGCATTCGTGCAGCGGACAACACCGGCAGCGTCATGATGACACCACACACCACCAGTGCCCCACTCAACGGGGCCACCAGGACCACACCCGCCAGACCCACAGGACTGGCCAGAAGTGCTCCTGCCCGGAACGTCCCGGTCGAGGCGATCGCCTCACCCCGTTCATCGTCGTGGGCGGAGTCGGCGGCAACGGCCGGTCCGATTGTCTGTAGCATGCCCGAGCCGAGACCGGATACTGCCAGTGCCGCCCCTACCAGCAGAGTTGCCTCGGCAGCCGGACCCACAACGGCCATTCCGACACCTGCGGCCAGCGTTCCGATAGTCAGAGACCACCGGACCCTAGAGCCGCTGACTCCACCCACCAGCACACTCCCCGTCAGGGAGGCAGTATTGGCGATCGCCACCAGAGCGCCGATGGTCGACGAGGACTGACTAGCCTCTGCCAGGACAACAGGTATGTAGGAGCCAAGTGCTCCGTACCACGCACCCGCGGTAGCACTCCCCCAACAGGCCTCACGTATACCCGGCCTGCGCCAAGGTCCTCCGCGTGGCCGATCCTTGCGTGGCGGGGCGAACGGGGCCAGGCGCACCAGCAGTAACGCCGGTACCACGGCGCACACGCCTGCGATCGCTCCGACGAGAAGGGCCAGCTGCGGGGAGTGTTCGGACAATAGTCCCGCAACCACCGGACCACCGAGCAGGCCTATACCCGCGAGCAGGTTGACTCTGGCCACTGTTTCGTACCGGAGTTTTTAGAGACTCGGAACCGACGCATCGACGGGTGTCGATGCGGGATTGTGCTGGTAGAAGTCGGCTTCGAACTCCGAGGGTGGGACCAGGCCGATCTCTCCGTGCAAACGG